>JAVVFI010000341.1:0-5867 GCA_032250555.1 Sedimentisphaerales bacterium | reverse complement strand
GATCCACACATGAACTTGTTATTTTAAGGCTTTATTTTTCTATCGCATCTCAATTCACGATTACACTTATAGGTTATAATTATGGAAAGTTATATTCCATTAGACAGACAATTTACACCCGTCTCAAAAAGTCAGGAAGAGGCAGAAAAAAACGAAATTCTCTCAGCTTGGGGGCATGTTAAGCCAAAAACTTGGGATGATATTGACCGCGAATTTCGTTCCGTCATTCTATCGGAAGCAGGAGCTGGTAAGACCGAGGAATTCCGAGAACAAGCGAAGACACTTGCAAATACTGGAAAACCGTCTTTCTTTATCAGAATTGAGGATATAGAATCCGATTTTTATAATGCGTTTGAGATAGGCGAAGAAGCCAAATTTCAAGAGTGGTTACAATCACCTGGGGAAGCATGGTTTTTCTTGGATTCTGTGGATGAGGCGAGACTTGAAAATCCAAGGATTTTCGAAAAAGCACTACGCCGCTTTGCCAAAGGAATAGCAAAAGGTGCCCACAGAGCCCACATCTACATTTCTAGTAGGCCATACGCATGGCGCCCTATAGAAGATCGAAGATTATTGGATGAAATCCTGTTTTTACCAGTCAAAAATCAGGAAGAGAATGGTGACCAAAAGGAACAAGCTAAACCACAAACGGCTCTCACTATATATATTATGCGCCACTTGGATCAGGTACGAATACAGCGCTTTTGCCAAGCTCGTGCTGCAGAAGATGTAGATAGCTTGCTGAGTGAAATTGGACGAGCTAATCTTTGGAACCTGGCAGAACGCCCATTTGACCTTGAGGGTATTCTGGCTAAATGGGCCGTGGATAAAGTTTTAGGAGGGCGCTTAGAACTGCTACGTCACAACATCGACAAGCGTTTAAGAGATGACCACAGCAGTGATCGGGCTCAGCGTCAACCTTTGAATCTTGAGCAGGCAAGAAACGGTGCACGCCGTTTATCAGCCGCTGTCATACTATCAGGCCAGCCAGGCCTCAATGTGCCTGATACTACACAGGTCAAAGCTGGTATTGAAGCAGAAACCGTACTCGCTGATTGGAACAATCCAAAAGACGTAAGAACACTATTAGAACGAGGGCTTTTTAACGATATCATCTATGGAGCAGTCCGATTCCGGCACCGAGATGTGCGTGAACTTCTTGCCGCAGAATGGTTCGATGGCCTGTTGAAGTCTGACAACAGTCGCTACTCAATTGAATCTTTATTCTTTCGGGAACAATATGGAGAAAAAATCATTGTCCCAAGGCTTCGACCGATTTTGCCTTGGCTTATCCTGTTTGATGATGAAATACGTCACAAGGCGCTGGGAATTCACCCTGAAATTGCAGTAGAGGGAGGTGATCCATCAAGGCTACCTTTTATAGAAAGAGAGAGGATTCTTGTGGATATCGTCCGGCGGATAGCTTCGAAAGAAGATGATCGGTCCGCACGAGACAACAGCGCGATCGCGCGGATTGCAAATATTGACCTGTCGGAAAAAACCCAGCAACTTGTCAAAGAACATGGTGAAAATGACGATGCCATTTTCTTTCTCGGAAGGCTGGTTTGGCAGGGAGAGATGACAAGCTGCGTAGAGCCTTTTGTTGACTTTGCGTTAGATAATACGCGTGGGCTTTATGCCCGGAGAGTATCGGTTCGAGCTGTAATGACTTGCGGATCTGACGAACAGAAACAGAGGTTGTGGCACAAGTTTAACGAAAACGATGCCCAAATTCCACGAGAACTATTAGCGGAGTTGATTCAAGAAGCAAAGCCCGATACTCGAAGCGTCGAAAATCTATTGGTAACACTGGGCAAACTGGTACCTTACAAACGATTTAAGGCCACTGAACTAAGCAGTTCACTCCATGGTTTTGTTGAACAATTACATATTATCAGTAATCAACAGGCCATCAGCAAACTCCTTGACGGCCTACATCAATTTCTTGACAGTCCTCCTTATGTCGAGCGACGAGAGTGTCATGTTTCAAAAGAATACGCATGGCTTTTAAGTATCGCTACACATTCGGTAGAAAGGCTGGTCGAAGCACGGAGCTTGATAGCGTTCAACATGACAGCTATCTCTACTATGTTAATGGTTCCAGCCTTACGGTTTTGGCGTGACAATGATTATAGTGAACATAAAGGTAATTTACAGACACTTGTTCCCGCTTGGCCAGAACTTAATGATGCACTCTATTGGACAAGTATCGAGCAGGCGCGCACTCACAATGTCGGAAAGTCGAACGAATCGTTGACCGACGACTGGTCTGTTTCCTGGCTTGGTCATTTTTGGAACTTCGATACAGATAGCCTGCCAAGGCTTCTCGAGTTCATTCGTTTCCGCAAACTTCCTGAGGATAGGTTGATTGCACTTAGTACAGCAGTCCGGGTATATGTACAATCAGGCAGACCAGCAAACATTCTGATTAATTTACAAGATACAGTGGCTGGAGACCCAGCCCTGCAAAGTCAATTGGACTCGTTGCTCAATCCTCCAGTGTCAGAGACGGCAAGAAGATACCAAGAAGAGGACGCAGAATATCAAAGGAAACAAAAAGAAGAGGAAGAAAAACGAACGCAAACTCGAGACACGTGGATTGCGAACTTGCGTGCCAATCCAAGTCGGGTAAGCAACCCTCCAAATTTGAAACCAGGAGAATTTACCAAGGATCAATATTGGCTGATGGTTGAATTGCAGGATCATAATACGTCATCAAGCAGATCCGAGTATGCAAACTGGCAGGCGCTAATTCCAGAGTTCAGTGAACCCGTCGCTTGCGCTTATCGTGATGCTGCCGTCAATCATTGGCGACATTATATGCCAAACCTGCGGTCTGAAGGAGCAGAAGGCAACAGTATCCCGTATTCTTTGATTTTTGCCATGGCCGGTCTTGAAATAGAGGCGCTTGAGAAACCAGAATTTCCTGGTAATTTGGATGAAGGCCATGTCAGTCTGGCCCTACGTTATATCACCTGGGAACTTAACGGATTTCCTGGGTGGCTGGAGAGTATGCATCAAGCATTCCCCGATTTGGTCGAAGAGGCTGTGGTTAAGGAATTACTCTGGGAACTTGAAGAGACTGGTTCAGACAAGCCGATGCACTATATTCTGCACGACATAGTCTACCATGCACCTTGGTTACATACGGCCATGGCACCCGTGATACTGGATTGGGTGGAGACCAATCCCACACGTATCAGTGCCAATCGACGTTACTGCCTGCACATTATAATTAGCGGCGGAACAGCTCCGAACAGACTATCGAAATTGGCAAGCCTACAAATAACCCAATCAGATAAACCGGAGAGTATTTCCTGGTGGTATGCGCTTCTTGTCGATTCCAATCCGACCATTGGTATCCCAAAATTTGAAAAATGGCTGTCAGGTCTTGAAAAGGAGTTAGCGACAAGTGCCGCTCAAATTTTCATTACAACGCTCGTCGGAGATAGGCGTATGGGGGAATGTGGGCCGTGTTTGGGTCTCTTCCGCAAAGCTGAGTATCTGAAATCGCTATATATCTTGATGCACCGTTATATTCGGGCAAAAGAGGATACCAACCATACAGGTGGAGGAGTGTATTCCCCAAATCAACGTGACGATGCACAGGATGCTCGCAGCAGGCTTTTTAACCTTATAGCGGCAATACCAGGCAAAGAAAGTTATACGATTATTAAGCAGCTCGCCCATGAACACCCCGATCCCGCTTATCGTCCATTTATGATTAATCAGGCCTATAAAAAAGCACAAGAGGATGGGGATTTGGAGCCTTGGTCGGCCGAACAGGTCAGTGCGTTTGCTACATCTCAAACAATTACACCAGCAACACATCATCAACTTTTTGACCTTACCATGCATCGTCTACATGACTTGAAAAACTGGCTGGAACGTGGGAATGATAGTCCTTGGAAAACCTGGCAACGGGCCGATGAAGAGACCGAAATGCGTACTTTGATTGCTGGTTGGCTCAACCATCAATGCCGAGAACAATACACGACCGCGCAGGAACCAGAGCTTGCCAACAGTCAACGTATGGACATTTGGCTACATAATGCACAAGTCCATTCACCTGTCCCTATCGAGCTAAAACTGCTTGATAAGGGTTGGACCGGTCCTAAGCTTTGCGAGCGATTGCGCAACCAGCTGGCAGGTGATTATTTACGTGAGGAAAGTGCTGGATGCGGTGTAATGCTTTTAGTCTGGCAAGGAAGAATGGCCAGCAAGCGTTGGGAGATTAATGGACAAAGAATCGGGTTAGCTGAACTTGCCATTGCTCTGAAACATTATTGGCAGAGCATCGCTAACGATTTCCCTGGCGTTGAGGCGTTAGACGTTGTTGTAATTGACTTGACGATGAGGGCACAAATTTCCGATTTATAAACGACGTAATGGACTTAAAATTAAGTTTTGCCCTTCGGACTTGGGGGGCATGATATTTAATTCCAACAAGTGAAATGCTGACGGATAAACCGCAGATTTCAGTGGTTACCAATTTTTCCTGCTAAATGATATCCACTGCATGAATATTCACGGCTTGGATCAATTGTGAATACCAATGCTATTCAAAACCTGTTATGATCTGTTTGGACAGAAACAAAGGTCAAGGATGCTTGAGGTTTATGTTTTTTAATATGGTCAAATATCATTCAAATATTCAGGGTAAACAGAACCTCACATCAACTTGTTGGGCACAGTGAAACATAATGGATGAACGAAATCCAGCCGAACGGCTAAATCAAAGTATGCCAAGCCTTCAACATCTCGAAACATCGCTCCGGGGTAAGAGAATGCTGGGTAATTTACTCAGTATGCATGGTCCTGCTTCCAAGCATGGAAAGCAAATCGCCGATGGCTTGGTGAGGCTTATTGAGAAAACAACACTTGAGTACGAGGCGGCAAGAGATAAATTTGTCTTATATATGTGTGACAATGGTGAATTCGACCACTATTGTAGGGCCCAAGACTATTTCGAATCTTGTATTCAAAGCTTGCACAGGTCAATCTGTTATCTCGACCGGCTACGGCGTCTGGGTTTGCGTCAGGCGAACGGATCTTCCTTTGTTCCAAAGCCTCGGGAGATAAAGGTTTTAGGTGAGGAAGTGAAGGGTCGTGTTCGAAAAATGCGAGACGCCTGTGAGCATCTGGATAAAGACATAATTGACGGCAAATTGGGTGAGGATGCTGACGTTGCCATTCATTTGGGATGGCAGGGTATCGACCTCACTGCTATAACGATCTCGTATGCAGAACTCGCGAGTTGGATTGAACAAATTCATCATTTTGCTTTGCTGCTAAGCCGGGTTCACATTGTTGTCGGAGAGCCGCCGGCAAAATAGAAGTGGTATGCAGCTGAAGCGGCTACACACTTGCTGCACTGAGGGAGTTTAAAATTCATGATGGCCCAACAAAACGCTGGAGCGGGACCTGGCTTACAGAGCGGCCTTTCGGAAGTGCCTGGTTCAGCAAAATTAAAACTTTTATCTGAGGTTTCGGGTTTAAACGCCCGGCCCCTCAAACGTTAGCCCAAAGAAGGCACTATGGATCATAATATTCACATATTCCTTCGGAGATCATCAGAACAATTAGCAGCTTTTCTGGAAAGGGAGTTACCGCCGCTGGTTGACGACTGGTGGAACAAAGCCGTCGTAAACACCCTGTCGTTTCAGCAAAAGAGACGGTTGGAGCAACGCAACATCACGTCACTGGGTGGCCTTGACCTCGCTGGACTTCTTCGGGTGTTGGACCAGAACTGGTATCAGATTTCCAACAGCCTGGACCTGACCTCCGAAGCCCGTCACTTCGTCAAGGAAATGCAAACGGTCCGTAACCGCTGGGCGCACGCTGATACGGATGGGTTTCCTGTTGAC
>JAVVFI010000340.1:0-5940 GCA_032250555.1 Sedimentisphaerales bacterium | reverse complement strand
AATTTTACTTCGGCACCAATGCTTTTACCTATCCAGTCCTGTTGCAGTTTTTTTATAGAATCCGGCCAATCAACTTCGGCTAAATCTTCGAGAAGTCTTTCGGTGTATTTTGTTATTCGCAGCATCCATTGCCGCATTGGTTTTCTGATTACTGGATGATCACCGCGTTCGCTCAGCCCCCCTATAACTTCCTCATTAGCTAAAACAGTCCCAAGTTCAGGACACCAGTTAACCGGAACCTCTGCTTCATACGCCAGACGATGCTCCGCTATATATTTTTGTTTATCTTGCTCGCTTAATCCTTCCGGAATGGGCAGATCTTCGATTGGTTTGGCTTTTTGTTCGGTTTCGTCGAAATAACTGTTAAAAAATTTCAGGAAAATCCACTGTGTCCACTTGTAGTAATTTGGGTCGGTAGTGTTGACTTCCCGGTCCCAGTCATAACTGAAACCGAGGGATTTAATTTGCTTGCGGATATTATCTACGTTCTTTTGGGTCGTTTCTTTCGGGGCGGTTCCTGTTTTAACGGCATATTGTTCTGCAGGCAGCCCGAAGGCATCCCAACCCATAGGATGCAGGACATTAAAGCCTTTCATTCTTTTATACCGGGCAACTATGTCACTTGCAGTATAGCCCTCAGGGTGGCCGACGTGCAGACCCTGACCGCTGGGATAAGGAAACATATCAAGCACGTAATATTTACGCCTGGCCTCATCGCAGTCAATTGCTTTGAATGTTTTATGTTCTTGCCAGAAATCCTGCCACTTCTTCTCAATTTCGCCGAATTTATAAAGCCCCTTTTTTGAATGCATCTGTATTTACTGCTCCTTATAAATGAAAAAACAATCTTTTCTTACACAATAAAATAAATATCCGTGAAAATCCACTAAATTTCATCGTCTATTAGCTGTTGTGAACTTTGGTGTGTTTTTTGATGTTTTTGGTGTGATAGACTTTAATACCTAATTTATCGCGTTAAAAACTTAACGCTCCCACATTCCGTCTGGACGCACATGGAGCACTCCGGTGTCGCGATAAAAGTTCAAGGTTGCGATAGTATAATCCACTAAAGTTTGGGTCGCTTCATTCTGTGCATCAAACAGGTCTTCTTGAGCGCTAAGTACACGACGGCTGCTTGCCCGGCCATACTGAAGCAGCAGGTATGTCTTGTTAAAGCGCTTCTCTGCCAATTCAAGAGCTTCCAGTTGTACTTTGTGGCGTTCGGCAGCTTCGTCAAGATTGCGGTAAGCCTGCCGCACCTCAAGACGTACTATGTCGGCGGTCAGGTCGTATTCTCGCTGCCGCTGGTTCAAAGTTATCAGGGCCTTGCGATATACGTGTTGTTCAGGCACACGATCCAGAGGAAAATCAAGCTCAAAACCGAGTCCATACTCTTCTCTCAGTGATCCTATAGTTTTGCGGTCAGCTCGGCTTGATGAAAGAACATCGGCACTGCCGATTATGTTTAATTCGGCGCGGAGTGCATCGGCTGCAACAAAGACTTTACGCTGAGCGTCGATGACTGCATCAGCAGTGTTGGCCATGTCAAGACGTCGGAGTAATGCTGCTTCGATTACCTCAGCCTCTGAAAAATCAGGCTTCGCCATCTCTGAAGCCCTTAAAGCCTCAAGCTCATTTTCATCTAATCGGAATTCCGCTGTAGTGGGTAAACTCAAAGTTATCTTAAATTCATCAAGTGCCTGCTTATATTCTCTTTCTGTCTGAAGACTGATATCGAATGCTTTTAGTTTTTCCTGCATAGCTCGGTCCAGCTCGAACTGAGGAATACGTCCGGCGTTGGCTAATTTTTCTATCCGTCCCAAAACCCGGTTTAGAGTATTGTAATTTGTTCGTGCATTCTTTACCGCATCGAGCTTTTGCATAACGATGTAATACTGGCTGATAACAGAGACCACGAATTTTTTACGATATCGATTGAATGATCGCACTTCGTAAAGTGTGTCACGTTCGGCTTGAGTGAGATTTTCCAGAACAACTCTTCGGTCGCCGCCGCGGAGTAAAGGTTGTATTAAAGTAACGCTTAAGAGCGAAGCCATACCGCTCCGCAAATTACCGCTGAGTACATCAACCCATGCAGTGGCAACTTTGGCGCCGATTCTGGCCCCGCTGGCCAATAATTGGTTAAAGCCGTAATTAGCTTCAATACCCAATACCTCGTCATTGCGGTCGGCGGCATACCCCCCCTCTACCCCTCTGAAAAACTGCTTTTCGAATTCATAACGTGTCAGGCTCAGGTCAAGGGCCTTTATGTACAACTCTTCTTTGTTGGTTTGATATTCACGATTGTGAGCGGTTGCGAGAGCCACGGCCTGTGAGAGGCTAAGGACACCTGAAGCAGGAACAGCTTTTTCAACTTGTATGTCGCTTGGGCTCGGCGCGGTGTCGCTGATTTTATAGTTAGCTTTTGTGCCGTAATCTATCCGCCATTTTTGATCTATTATGTTATAGACTTTTTCGTCAGCTTCTTTTTTATAGTTATGCTGAGTGCACCCTGCCAAATTAAGCAAACAGACAAGACCGCATATAATTATATAAGCCGGTTGTTTGGTAAAATAAGTGCAAATCATATACATAATTTCTATTTTCTATAATCAAGCTTCCAAGTTCCTTCTTACTCTTTAGATTTAACTGCAAAGCTTTGAGTCCTTTCTAAAGTTTGCGTATCCCGACGACCTCACCTGTTATAAGCTTCATTTGAGGCGGAGCTTTAATCAGGAATGGTCTCCCCCACTCCGGGATATTTTGATTTCGCCACAGCCTTATCGGTAATTGTTCAACGATCGGCCCGATGTATGTTATCTGGGAACGTGCAATCTCAATCTTTTCTGAACTCCCCCTTTTTGCGAGTTCTACGGCCATTCCTTTCTGAATTTGATTCACCTGGCCTTCTACGGCATAGGCGAGGATTTCAGTGGGCTTAAACTCAGTTATTGTGAGTATCGGTTCGCTTGCTAATACAGCTTCTCCCGGCCAACGCAGAATTTGGCTTACAATACCATCGATTGGAGCAGTTAGCTTCAATGTTTTCTGTGGCTCTAATGCCTCAATTTGTACTAATAATTCGTCCATCTTTCGTTCTTGAATTTTTATTGCCTTGCGGATAACATCAAGAGCATCTTCTACCGAGGGATGGTGAGGTTTGAATCGTATATATTCATCATACCGCTGCTGGGTTTGTTCAAGAGAGATTTTCGCCTGTTCCAGGAGTTGCTCGTTTTCCTCAATTTTTTTCGCCAGCGTTTCGTATTGAACTTGTGCTTTCTGAAGTTCGTAAGGAGCAACGGCTTCCTGTGCAAGAAGTTCCTTGATGGTTTGTACTTCCAAAGACAGGTCTTCCAGCATTATTCGATCAGTTTCGATTAGTGCTCTGTATCTTAATATCTCAAGCCGGGCACTTTCAACATCAACTGAAAATCTCCTGCTGTCGCTGAGACGGCTGGTTTCACGGTCCGCTTTTTCAGCGAGCAGGTCATCCTGTGTCGGCACTAATTGTGAAGTTAAATGTTCTATTTCCGCTAAGATAGTGGATAATTGCGCCTGCAACTGGTCTTGCGGTTGTTCGTTATCGAGGATAGTATTAACTACAGCTACGGCTTGTCCGAGGCTGACTTGGTCAAACAATTGAACCGGCATGCTTGTCAGACGTCCTGTACAGTTGGCTGCAATCTGGCGAACCTGTCCCTGCGCAATGCCCAAAACTTCAAAACGTTGTGAGCGGCGAGTGAAAAGTCCAACCACGCATGCGACGACACTTATCCAAACCAGAATAGGCAGGATGTGCCGGCGTAAACGAGAGAGAAAGCTTGTTGGGCTTATTATTTTCATACGCAGATTAGACCTCCAGCAGTTGCTCCTGCATTGTCAGATTGATGTTTTCGAGGCCTTCGATCTGTTGCAGTTCGGACAGCATCTGTTGGTTTTTTGCAGCATTTCGTATCATCAACTGATAGGCGTATTCTACTTCGGCAGTGCCAAAACCGCTGGCTTGCGCCGATATGAGGGTAAAACTGCCGCAGAAACGTTTAAGAATATTAGAAATTGGGTTATCAGGCCCGATGTGGCCCCTGAAACTAAACCGCAAAAAGCCGTTGTGCGGCTGGTGTGTCCCAAATCCCGTAATATACAAATATATTGCTATCAAACTCAGAATCACTGTTCCGATGATAGCGACATCATAGCGCTGAGAGCCTGACGCCATGCCAACCACAAGTGAACAAAATATGAAGGCTATGTCCCTGGTGTCTTTTATGATGTTGCGGAAACGAACAATCGCTAAAGCACCCATAAGCCCGACGGCAGTGATAATATTGCTGCCGATGACTGTCATAACCATTGCTATTACGACAGTGATTAGAATCAGGGATTGGACAAAGGATTTTGAATAGGATAATCCACTGTGAGTAAAATAATAAACCCACGCCAGAACCTGTCCGAGAGCAAAGGCAAGCAGTAACGACAAAATAATTGCCTCTGGTGTAAAAATCCCGCCCGATGATGAAGGGCCTTCCAGTATTTGCCACATTCTATCCATAATTTACATACCAGCTAACTGGGGTGCACAAAACTTCAACAAACAAGAATCTTGAATTGAAGAAGCGTACTTTGATATTGAGCGTTGCCTTAAATTAAAGCATTTGACCAATTGGCTAAGCCAGAAAGGATAACAATCAGTAAATTTTATTTCCAAAACAACACTCCCTGCTGTAAAGGGATTACGCTGCCAGCCGCCGCCGCCAAGTCTGACTTCTGGTTCTTTCGTAACACAGTAAGCAAGCTCACGGTCGAAGGTTACTCTTACTTTGTTTTCCTCGCCGCCTTCGTATGCCTGCCGGGTGTAACGAATTAATACCGCAGGTTTCGCTCGAATGTTATTCATATACAACTGGAACTGATTGATTGAATCTGTATCTGCTGTATAATTCTGCGGTGGCAGCGGCAGACCTCCGAGCAAAATTGGCACATCACTGCTCATGACACGGGCCCGGCTTTTCATAATGATAGTATTTATCCGGCGCTTAATCTCAAAAAAGCGGGGATAATCAGATTCGTCCGTGTAACTGCGGATTCGTAGTTTATAGCGGTTTTGAAATCCTCCGAGACTTTCTTTGCAGAGCTGCAGGTTCTCTGAATCCAGATAAAGACTAACAATCGGATAATCACGGCTTTGGTGTAATTTACAATACCGGTCCAGCGGTATATAGGGTTTAATGAACTGGACAATCCCCTCGGCAGTGGATTCGCTGATGTGGTACTTAAGCTCATGGCGGCATCTGAGAGTTTTGTCAGGGAGATTCTCAGGCCTTTTCCCGGTGCCCGCGTTCCTTTTACGTGAACCGGCAGCTTGTCCGGATGTCGGTTTTAATGATTTACCCTCAAACATAACAACCTTCGTTATAAAACCAATTTGTATAGAAGGATGTGGAAATTGTTAAATATATTTATTTCGAGCACTTACGGTCATTGGAATCTGTTTCGAACCACCCCTCTTTTATGATGCATGAAGCTGGCTTTGTATTCCCGTGACCAAAGCTTTTTTACCGCCTGGCCCAACATCCTTTTCTGATATTTTCACCTATTCTAACATATTTAAGGCCATTAAGTCAATCTTATTCTGGTATCGGAAACACTGACGGTTATGACGATTATGAGGTTTTTATAAAATCCTTCTTAAACTGATGAGGACGTTGCTAACTAAAGAGACCTAAAGAATTGACTTTGATACTAAATTCAGCCAGTCAATAAAATATCTATTTCTTGGGCTTGGGGGCATCAATCGCCGCACTTGCGATGTGAGATCTTTTCTTCAGCCGAGGAATCAACTAAGCTGTCAATAGAATAATCAGGTTCATCCGGTTAATGCGTAGGTGAACCTGATAGATCAGGTCATTGGAGTGGCTTGGAGAGAAAAATCGTTTGGGC
>JAVVFI010000033.1:0-21302 GCA_032250555.1 Sedimentisphaerales bacterium | reverse complement strand
CCAATAAGAACTGCTCATTCCTAATTTTCCAGCTTGTCTGGGATGGGTTAAAGGGATGACTTTATAAATTTTGCCATTGATTTCCACTTTATGTTTTTTCCCGTGGCTGGGTCAAAGCTATCGGGCAGGTTAGTTTCGTCAGAGACCATGTTTCTGGAATACCTTTGGCCCCACTGCGGCTGGTCGTCCGCATTGACTGCGGAGATGGCTATCAGGCATAAGATTAAAGCAGGGATTGACAATTTAGACAGCATTTTTTCTTTCAACATAGCGTATTACCATACATTGTTTTAGTTTATTTTAGGCAGGAGATACGAAATCACCGACCGTAATAATCATAACTTAAGCAAGTCTGTAATGGAAGCATAAAATCAGACGGTTTTGAATGATTAACGAAGCCTTTTTGCATTTGAAAAGGTCTTTACTAATACTGAGGTCAATACTATAATTTATACATTGGCGAGTAGTTACCGATGTTTCCAATTAGCAGGGCCAAATGCAATCGGAGATGTAATTATGAAAAGACATCAAGCAGATGATGAAGTTTCTATTCGAACAGTATTGGATTACTTGAATGTATGTCATGACGGATATCTGCGTCGGATCAGCTTCATAAAAGATAGAGACTATACAAGTGAAGGCAATGTGTTCTACCCATACGAAAAAGAAGGGGATGAAATCAAGTGCGACATTGATGTAGAGCTTCTTTTGGACAGCTATAAAGATGCGTTACCTCAGCAGGTTGTTGTTTTGCATTTCAAAGAAGTACGTTCGTTTCAGTTCTTTCAAGAGAAAACGTTTGACTACTCTGAAATATATGAGGTTATTTTTAATAAATCGGGAGAGAGTGAATTTGAGTTCATATTTCGTGCGCGAGTGGGTGTGGACCGAATCGACATGTTGAGAATCATTTGCTCAAAGATAATATGCACAGAACTGGGAAAATGAAAAAATAGAAATACTGAGATAAAAAAAGTTTTCATGCCTTTTAAAACTTTTTATGTTTTTTATTTTTAGCTACCACCTGACTGGCAGCCAGACGGTCATCTTCGGCTCATCGCGATTGTTCCATGCATAGTACGGTATCATAGTGATGTCTATTCCACGCGGCTCAATATCTCTTACCTGACGGTATCCGCCAATATCTTCTTCTATGGTTTTATCAAGGGCCAGAGCTTTTGTCTTGAGTACCGTTACGCCTCCGAGCAGGTCGGGCTTGTATTGAGTTTTCCATTTTGCTTTTGCGGGAAGGCAAATATCTTCGAACCGAATTCCCTCCGGCACATCAACAGATTCAAGGCAATAAACAATCGGGCCTCGCATGACTGCGACCTGGTTTCGGGTCTGCTCTATGAGCGGATCTGCCGTAATTAATCTGACCGGCATAGGCATGTCCAGTTCAATGGTATCACCGGCAGCCCACTTTCGTGTAATGGTTGTGTATGATGAAGGTTTGTACTCGGCCTTTACCGCCCTGCTGTTTACCGTAACCTTAGCTTTATTTGCCCAGGCGGGAATCCTGAGAAGGATGGAAAACTCGTCACTGGATTCCACGGCATCTATAGTTATGTGTACATTCCCTTCCCATGGATAATCAGTTTTCTGGGTTAGCTTTAGTTTTCGTCCGTCGGCAATTTCACCGTCGAAAACGTTCCCTCCATAGTGATGAATCCATAGACCTTTGTCGTTTGTGCTGTAAAGATAATTATGCCAGGAGGCGACAGTTCGCATCAGGTTGGTAGGACAGCAGATCATCCTCTTTCCAGGTTCCAGACGTGTGTGCGTATCGTTGCTGCGTAGCATATGCTGAGCCCCGTGCCAGCGAAGGGGATTTGTATATGACCAGTTGTCACCTTCAACATCGATACCTGAAAGAATCGAGTTGTAAAGAGTTCGTTCCATTATATCGGCGAAGCGCGCCTGGCCGGTAATAGCGAGCATGCGCCAGTTCCACATCAGGTTCCCAATTTGTCCGCAGGTCTCGTTGTAGGCTGAGTCATTCGGCAAATCAAAAGGGCCACCGACGCCTTCGTGGATGGAATCACCGACTATAGCGGATAGCTGGCCCGGATAAAGGTTTCGAACCGGATGGGCTTTGTGCATTGGACTTACACCGCCTGTGATATACATCTTTTTGTTGACGAGGTCCGACCAGAGTCTTTCAAGTGCATCCAGCAGCGTTTTATCGCCGGTTTCCATAAAGGCATCAGTAGCGCCTGCATATAGATAGGTAAAGAAAACGGCATGACCGACCACTTCGGTTTCTTTGCAGAGCGGCCGCCAGTTCTGGTTGAGGTCGCTGCCGTTTGTTAAAACACCCCATGCATTTCGTCTTCCGTTTCCATACCGGCTCCCCCGCCATTCAATGAAGAAATTGGCCATATCCAGATATTTTTTTACACCCGTCGTACGATACAATTCGACACCGCCCATTATGATTGATGGATTACGCGGAAAGTCGGCAAGTTTTGGGTCGCGTCCTTTAAATGTATCGTAAATATAATCCGCCGCTTTGCGGGCAACGTTAAGCAGTGTTGTTTTGCCTGTAATTCTGTGATGAATACAGGCGGCTGTTATAAGGTGACCCATTGTGTACAACTCGTGATGATGGGGATCCCGGAACCTTGGCCAGTTTCGAGCGATAGTTTGCGAAGCAATGTAGCCATCCGGCCTCTGCGCCTTAACTATCACGCATATAATCTCATCCATCTGTTTGTTGAGAGCCTCATTGCCGTTCTGAGAGTAAATGTAACAGGCACTCTCAAGCCACTTGTAAATCCATGCGTCCTGCCAGTGCGTTCCATCAAAATTTCCGGTTTCAATGCCGGCGGCGATTCTCAAATTCTGAATAGCGTGTCCTTTTTCCGGGTCTGATGCCAGCTCCCAAAGCCGTGGGAGTGTGACATCGCATGTTTTTACAAACTGCTTTGCCCAGAAGCCATCTGTCCAGTGAACATCTCTCAAGTCAACACTCATAAGTTTTGCATTTTGGCTGTTCTGGTTTTTGATAATACCGTAGTCTTTATTAACCGTATCGGTGAGGGAAAGCGTAGTGCCTAATAAAACTGCAATTAATACAATCGTATGTGTTATTTTCAATCCGTGCATTTTAAGGCTCCATTACCATTTCCAGAAATTTTTTATTTTGGTCTCGACGTTTTTTTTAGAATCATGAACTTAGATAATATTCGTTGAATATTATAAATTACTATTATATTTCATCGATAGAATTATATTTTTCATCATAAAGGCGGGGCCTATACCAAATTAAATCAGTATAGGCCCAGATTATACTCGAATCTGTTATCTGAAAGACACAACTAAATACCTGGTGTTACCGGGCATAGAGACGAATGTCATCGAAGTACACCATACCTGCTCCACCGGTCACTGGATTAGTTCTATTACCGAAGCCAAGAGTAAGTGCATTGACGTTAGTAACATTCACACCCTGGTCGGCAAACGACTGTAGGTCGATAGTCCATTCGGTCCAGGCAGTTGCTTTTGTTGCATCAGGATTATCATTAGTGACTCCAGCGGTGCCATTGAGAACAACATACATCGGTTCTGCGGCATTAGTCGGAGCGCCTCGGTACCAAATTGTTAAACTGTTTACCCCATTAACTGTCCAGTCACGATTGGAAGTCAATGTCAAAGTTGCCTCTGATTTGCCGACAGCGTTGTCGTATGCAAACGGCATCGACTGATTGCCGCTGTGAACGATAGTCTGCTCGGCAAAAGGAGGATTGGTATTACCTACCACAGAGCCGTTTACAGCCGGGTTGTCGAATCCATCCACCCAGGCAAGATATATCCTGTTACTGCCGGGCTCACCTTCATTAATGTCATTGTAGCTCTCCATATCATCCACAATTAGGAAGCTGGCTGTAGCAAAGCTCCAGATGGGCCCTGTCCACGGGCTGTCGGCGTTTGTGCTATTGGCCTCATCAACACGCCAGTAGTAAGTAGTATTCCACTCGAGCAGTCCTGGTTCATAATTTTCAGAGCCAAGGTTGCCGCTGCTTTTTAACTCCAGAGCACTTGCATCGGTACCGAAGTAAACTTCATGCGATGCACCAAAAATTCCCGGTGTCCAGGTTAGAATCGGTGTTTGCGTTACGTCCACAGCGCCATTAGCGGGATTTGGATTGCTTACGGCACCCTCAGTTGTAAAGCTCCAAACATCGCCTTTATACGTGGCAAAGATATCGAACTCATCTACTCGCCAGTAATAAGTCTTGGCCATTTTAAGTGTACCCGGAGTATAGCTCGCAGTTCCCTGAGGAAGACCGCCGGTCGCATTATTCACTTCATCAAAATTGTCACCAAAATATACATAGTGCAATTTCGAGCCAAAACCCGCGGTCCATTCAAGGACAGGCTCCGGGAAAACAGACTGGGCACCATCAGCCGGCTCAGGGAAGTAGGCTGTCTTTGCTGGAATACTAAAGCTCCAGACTTCACCTTCCCACGGACTGTTTGGTTCGGTATCATTGACTTCATCGATTCGCCAGTAATACGTTGTGCCCGGAACAAGACCGTCTGGGTAAGGAAATCCCGGGAAGCCGACAACAAAGTTTGTGTCTGCCTGGTTGCCCATGAATGTGCTCTCAGCACCTGTTTGGACATCATCAAAATTCTCGCCGAAATATACATCGTGCGAGGCTGCGTTTCCTCCCGGCGACCAGCTCATACTCAACCATGTATCCTTATGAATAGTACCTTTAACCGGAATTGGGTTATATGCATTTGGTCGGGCCGCCAGCTTTCTTACATCGGCCGCTGACAACGCTCGGTTGTATATACGTACCTCATCCATAAAGCCCTCAAAATAACCATATGCCATTCCGCCAAAGTGGATTGGTGCATTTACAACTTCTCTTGGAGAAGTAAGGCCGGTACGAACGTTAATGCCATTAAGGTAAATTGTAGGCTGTTTGTTGTCATAAACTATCATGATGTGATTCCAGTCAATTCCTATATCTGCCCGATATACGGCGGTTGCCGGCATATAGTTACTGCCATGCTCATAAACTAAAATACCATTTGTTCCGACAGATAATCCTGCTCCGCCATCTGTTTCCCCTCCATGTTGCGGGTCGAATGCATATCTTTGATTATTTACTCCACCCGTGCCGGAACTCGTTTCCGGATCAATTTCGTGAGTGGCTGACGTTTTCAGCCACCCTCCGAAACTAAATGTATCAGTTGGTCTTCCGTTACTCCCTACGGTGATACTATCATCAATTCCATCAAAGCCTAAAGCGAATCCTTTTTGACCGGCCTGCTGATAAAGTACGCCCTGAACGGATGTGCTGTCGTTATGATTTTCACTCTGGTCATATAGTGTCCCGTTTGCTTCTTCAAACTTCCACCATCCGACAAGGCCTGTGTCGATATCTTGTGCCATACTATTTAGAGGTAGGGCCAGCAATAAAATAAAAGAAACCGAATACATAAATTTTCTGCACATAATAATTCTCCTTATGTATTAACAACTCATCTCATGAAATTACTAATTTGCGGCTTACGGTGTTTCCGGTTCGGGTGCATACAGGCGAATATCATCAAAGTACACCATACCTGCCCCGCCGGCTACAGGATTATTTCTATTACCGAAACCAAGAGTAATCGTATTGACATTAGTAAGATTTACACCGAACATTTGCAGGTCGATACTCCATTCGGTCCAGGTAGTAACTTGCGCCGCGTCGGGATTTTCATTTGTGACAGCAGCGGTACCGTTTAGAACAACGTACATCGGTTCAGCGGCGTTGGCCGCATCACCGATATACCAGATAGCCAGTGTGTCCACACCTTTTTCTGTCCAGTCACGAGGATAAGTCAGTGTCAAAGTCGCCTCGGATTTTCCAACACTGTTATCGTAGGAAAACGGCATTGACTGACCACCACTGTGAACAATACTTTGCTCGGTAAAAGGAACAGTGGCATAACCAACGACAGAACCATTTGTTGTCGGATTGTCGAATCCGTCCACCCAGGCAAGATATATCCTGTTACTGCCGGGCTCACCTTCATTAATGTTGTTGTAGCTCTCCATATCGTCCACAATGAGAAAGTTCGCTGTCGTAAAGCTCCAGACATTGCCTACCCATGGACTGTCAGGGTTAGCATCATTAACCTCATCAATACGCCAATAGTAAGTAGTATCCCATTGGAGCTGTCCAGGATCATAACTTTCGGAACCAAGGTTCCGGCTGCCTTTATATTCAGGCGAAGCCATATCGGCGCTTTTCACGGCATCCGCGTCCATACCGAAATAAACCTCATGCGAAGAGGCTGTGTCTCCCGCTCGCCAGTTAAGAGTAGATGTCTGATTTATATCTGAGGCTCCATTACCCGGATTCGGCCCATTAGCCTGAACGGGTTCGTATGGAGACAAATTAGCTCCCGGAATAATCGTTATGGCCGGGATACCGGGTCCCTGCCAGGCTACCTGACACTGATCGCCGCCGCTGCCTTCCTTCCAGAGCGCCTCAATGTAATATTTATTCCCTGCCAGCAGCGGAATTGGATCGGACCGCTGTTCGCCTGTGCCCCATGTGTTGGGGGGTGACCAGTTGCTTTCGTTTGCAATCAGCTTAATGTTCTCGGGATCGTCATCGGTGCTCAGCCACAATTCGCCCTGGTTGTCGGAGCTGAGCCAGTATGTATATTCACCTGTGGCCGGTACATAAAGCCAGCCGTAAATTCGGCCTCCATAGCTGTCAAGGTCCAGATCCGAAGAAAACTGCGTCAATACCTCAGTTACGTCAGGACTGTTTGGGTACTTCGAATGGCTTTTTAGGATGTCCAAATTGTCACCATCGATGTTGTCCCACCTCTCCGATATGACCGTGCCCAGACCGGGGACAGTAGTAGTAAAGCTCCAGACATCGCCTTTATGCGTAGTAATTGCATCGAACTCATCCACACGCCAGTGGTAGGTCTTATTTAATTCAAGCGTGCCCGGATCATAAGTTGTAGTTCCCACAGGCAGTCCTCCTGTGGCATTGTTCACGTCTTCAAAATTGTCGCCGAAATATACGGTGTGCAGTTTTGTATCCAGGCCGGCACTCCAGCTAAGGTTTACATCTGGGTCAATGAACGCGCCGCCGTCAACCGGGATTGGATTATATGCTTTCCTGGGTGGAACCGTAAACCTCCAGACATCGCCCTTCCACGGACTGTTTGGTTCGGCATCATTGACCTCATCAACTCGCCAGTAGTATGTTGTGCCCGGCACAAGACCGTCCGGGTAAGCAAAACCGGGAAAACCGGCAACAATAAAAATAGCCGTTTGATTACCGATGAATGTCCCTTCGGCGCCTTCGCTGACAGCATCAAAATTCTCACCTAAATAAACATCATGCGAGACGGCGAAATCTCCCGCCCGCCAGCTTAGATTGACCCACGTATCTTCGTGTATGGCACCATCTTCCGGGAGGGGACGCAAAGCATATGGATATCCTCCGGAACCCGGCATCAGGCTCTGAATATCTTCCTTTGTTAATGCACGGCTGAAGAGCCAGACATCATCAATTTCTCCAAGAAACGGATCTCCGCTTGAATTAAAAACGCCGGCACCGATCTTGAAGGTAAATCCGGCGCTGCCGCTCGACAGCCCACCTTCATCGCTTGCTGCCTCCTCGCCGTCGATGTAGATTACAATTCTTGTCGCATCTCCTGTTATAGCTAAGTGGTGCCATGAGGGATAGTCAAAAGTATAGTCCGCGGATATAAGCGCCCAGTTATTGCCTAACAACCAGGTTCCGACCTGAGAACCGCCTATAAATCCGAATTCAGCTAAATCATTCTGACCGAAAAGACTGGAGTAAACATCAACATTGCTGGCACTGACCCAACCGGCCAATGTGAATCCGTTAAGGCCGTTGAGAAGACTCTGCCCCGTTTCCACGTATGCATCGCTTCCATTGAACTGTAAAGCGCTTCCGTAAATGCCGTCGGTCCAGGACGTACCGCCAACAAGGGTGCCATCATAGCCGTTTTTAGATAGGTCATTAGCAACTGTTCCTGCTCCCTCATCAAGCGACCAATAACCAACCAGATCAGGATCATTTAAATCAAAAGCCCTAACTGTGCTCACCGCAATCAGGGCCAGTGCAAAACACAGGAAAATCAAGCTAATTATTTTTCCGTGCATCATCAGTATTCCCTTAAAAAATTACTTAATAAATCATATTGAGGCCGCACTCCAAAATCCCGACCTCTCGGGATTATTCCTGTTACCCAAACTAATAGATATCTTATCGTCAGAGTAAGGGCTTGGAAGTACAGAACATACTCCCAAGCCCGTGAACATCGTTTAATCAAAACCGAATATGGCAGCTTACTCACTTTCCTATACTGCTAAGATATAAGCAGTCCAATCAGTTCGACATCAGCATTTTACAAACTATATACAACTTTTTAATCTACTCAACCGGAGCAGGCACCGTAAAGCTCAAGACCTCACCCTTAAGCCATGAGCCGTAGAATATATCGACTCGCCAGTAGTAGGTCATGCCGGGCTCCAGTGGACCAGGATCAAAACCGGACTCCATCAGTGGAGGGCCAAAGCCTTCGGGTGTATTGGCCACCTGATCGGCGTCCGTTCCAAACTGCACGACAGACAAAACCGGATTCCAGTCAACATCCCAGCTAATATCTGCATCAGTGTCTGTGACTTCCTGGCCATCAGCTGGATTCTGATTGTACGCCCCCTTGGGTGGAATCCACAAACTCCACACGTTACCGGTATGTATCGTCGTACCGTCCGCCTCGACATCATCAACGCGCCAGTAGTATGTCTGACCTTCGACCAAATCCGTGACAATATGTGTCGCCTCAGCAACGCGGCCTACAAGCTCAGCCGCTCCCGGCTCTGGATTTGTACCGAAATAGACATCAAACTCTGCTCCGAATGGACCCGGTGACCACGTCAGAATAGCAAGTGAATCAACGATTTTAGCGCCGTCGGCAGGGTCAGGATTAGAGGACTCTAAAAGACCCGCTAATACCTTCATATCGAACTCTGTCAATACCGTATCATATAGACGGAAATCGTCGATACTCCCGAGGAACTGTCTTTGGTTGTTATGGGCCCTGCGTCCAATACTCATATCGTCCCTGGCAGTTATGGCGAATGCATTGGCGCTTGTTCCTACTCTTGTGTCATCTTTGCCGTCAAGCCAAAGTATAACGTCAGGATATGAAATAGTAGCACCTTCTATGAGAGTCAGTCCAACGTGATGCCATTCACCATCATTCAGGTTGGTGTCGCCCTGTCTGTTGCCAGACCCATGTTCAACGCGAAGCCTGCCCGAGAAAAGCCGGAAGTCAATTCTTTCCGTGCTGGTACTGGTACCCCAGCTTGCAATTGTCCTGTCGCCACTGTCCGTGCTTTTTACCCAGGCTGCTATGGTTAATGGCTGCTGTACACCATCTGCGTTAGCGAGGATGCCCTTGAAGTCGTCGATGTTGATGTAGTCATCGACACCGTCAAACTCCATGGCGCTGCCGTCATGCCCTTCGACCAACTGCGGGTCGCCTTGGAGCGTACCATGATTATTATAGCCGGAGTAATCGAAGACATAACCGAGATCAAGATACTCACCATCGAGCTTCCACCATCCTACAAGATTCGGATTGGTAACCTCTGAGAAAGGCGGTGTTTCAAAGCTCCAGATATCGCCTTTATGAGTGTTGGTGCCGTCATACTCATCGACCCGCCAATAATAAATCTTACCTGTTTCAAGGGGAGATTCAGGTGTATAGCTTGTTTCCGATACCGTTATGCCACCTGTGGCATTGTCCACGTCATCGAAATTGTCACTAATATACACAGTGTGCGATTCCGCATTCAGACCTTGTGCCCAGCTAAGGCTTGTATTGGGCTTTATAAACATTGCGCCATCAGTTGGGCTCGGGGCAGAGGCTGTCTTGCCTGCAAGCGTAAAGCTCCAGATCTGGCCTTTCCATACAGCATCATCGATAGCATCAATCCGCCAGTAATAAGTAGTCTCCGCAGTAAGATCATCAACGGTAATGGGAACATCAACACCTGCTGCAGTCTGACCCAATCCAAGGTATGTATTTGCGGCACCGGCATCGACATCGTCAAAGTTTTCGCCGAAATACAGGTCTTGTGAAACCGCGGTTGCTCCCGGTGTCCAGAAAAGGTCCACAGGAGTGCTCGATAACACGGCACCATCGGCAGGTGTTGGGATTGTCGTTATATGATTGGGCAAGGCGTTGTCATACAGCCTGATATCATCCATAAGGCCGGCAAAATGATCTGACGGTTCGGTTGTATTATTACCGAACGCATCCTGATTAGTAGCGCCTATCGTGGAGTTATTGCTGTGGCTGCTCACTTCATTGGCTTCGAAAGTTGCCATGACCGTAGCTTTCTCGACTCCATCCACCAACAACAGCATCAAGCCATTGTCATAACTGACCGCAATCTCGGTCCATTCGGTGCTGTCAAAGGGTATCGTAATTGTGTACTGGGCACTATTGTCACGCACAGCAGCCTGGAGAGTCCCTTCGTTAATGCGAATGGCCAATCCATTCGTCGAACCACCCTCGTCGTACAGGGCCTGTATGCCGCTGGTGCTGTCGGCCTTGATCCAGAACGCTACAGTCTTGGTAGTGAACGCATCGACCAGCGGGCCAACCGCGTCCTGCCTGCCCTCGCCGAGGATTCCATCAAATCTAAGCGCTCCAGTGCCCACCAGGCTGTCTGTTGAGATGCTGGTCCCGTTGTTTGGATCCAACGTCCAGTTCAGCCCTCCAATCGTATCGTTTGCATCATCGTCGAGCGGCCAGTATGCTACCAGATCCGCTAAGGCGCTGCCGGCTATACCCAGCACCAGAATAAAACAAACAAAACAAATCAATTTCTTACACATAATAATCCTCCTTTTAAAAGAAGTTAAAATAACCACGCCCCGGCCACACACCAAAGCATGACACATATTGTTTCCGATAAGGTTATAAAAACGTACCTTTGACAATAAACAATAAGAATAAAATAGATCATTAATTATGAATCAAAGTAGAAATTGTAAGCCCACAACCTGAACATATCCTATGCCTGCACAGAAAAACTTTTACGATTTGACCTAACCTCCTTCCTTTAAACAAACACCGGTTAGTGTTTCTTAATGAAAAAGGACAGACATTACTTTTTGGGATTCAAAGCCTTACAGCTTTGTCCCTTTTTCATCAGCCTTCCAACGAGGACAATTTGTATAACAAAGCCCGGGATTTTGCCACTCGCAAGGCTAAAATCCAAATATTCCACTATATGTAGATATACCAAATTTGATGCTTCATCGTCAAGGAAAAAATTATACTAAAATATCTTTACTTTCATTGTTTTTGTCATAATAACTCTTCTATATGGCAAAATAATCCATTCTGGTGGTAAGGTGGATAATAATTTTTCCAGTTTGAAATTGTGTAGAAACACAATTTGCTATATAATATACTGTTAAATGTTGTCCAGACAGGGAAAAAAAGAACCCTATGAAACAGGAGGAACATCTCGTACATCTTATCAAGTTTCAAGTTATGACAAAGGTGGTTTGATATGGAAGGCGGTTATATGTACAAATCAAGAGGTTTCACATTAATAGAATTATTGGTTGTAATTGCCATTATTGCATTGCTGATGGCGATATTGATGCCGGCTCTGCAAAGAGCGAGGAACCAGGCAAGGACGGTTTCCTGTCAGGCGCTGCTCAAACAATGGGGGATTATCTGGTCAATGTATTGCCAGGACAACGACGGTTATTTCAGTGTAGGTCAGGTTGGTGGCGGTGGTTGGCATCGTGGCGAGTGGATTATTTGTTTACGGGAACATTACGCGACAAAGTCAAATATTCTCCGCTGCCCCATGGCTACTAAGAGGAAACCGACCGGTGAAGAATGGGGTGATACGTTCCATACATACTATATGCCGATTGGTGGAAGCGGAACTACAACAGGAGGAGAAGAACCCAGCTTTGGAGGCAATAACTGGATTTACCATCCACCGGCGGGAGTTACGGCAATTCAATCACGTCCCACCGAATGGAACTGGAGGACACCGAATACTAAAGGCTCAGCTAATGCGCCGGTGTTAGGGGATGCGATGTGGAGAGGAGGCGGCCCATATGAAAACGGTAGTCGCGGCGATCCACCTCAATTTGACGGTCAATGGATCGACTACAGCAGAGAAATGATGCATTTCGCCATCAACCGGCACAACGGTTTTATCAACCATGTTTTCATGGACTGGTCTGTTAGGAAAGTGGGGCTTAAAGAGTTGTGGAAACTCAAATGGCACAAAGAGTACAACACAAATGGTCCCTGGACCACAGCCGGTGGTGTAACATCAGGTGATTGGCCCCAATGGATGAAAAATTTCAAGGGATATTAACCCGAATATAGGGTCTGTTTTATTCCTGCAATAAAATCCGAGACAAAGGAATTCTACTTCCATTTGCATTTACGATTTGTCAGGCGGTGTTCGCCGTGGCAGTCGGTACAATTTTTCTCCGAGTTGTCTGCAAAGAGGGGATTGTGCTGTTCTGTATCAATTTTATCCTTAGTATGACAGCCCATACAGAATGAATTAATTTTGTCTCGAGGATACATTATATCCGGCGCTGTACCGTTTCCGCCTGAAGCCCATGATTCATCAGCAATATGTTCATCCGAGTTGCCGTGACAATATGCGCAGCCCATGTTCTGACTTGCGTGAGTGACGGCGATTTTTTCCTGCATGTAGTTAACATGGCAGACAAAGCACCGGCTGTTATCAGCCATCGATTCGGATGGCAACTCTTCGTCCGGCTCTTCATCAAGTAGCAATAGAGGTTCATCATCAAGTAGCAATAGAGGTTCTTCATCAAGTAGCAATAGAGGTTCTTCATCGAGTAGAAGAAGCGGTTCTTCATCAATTGTAACTGCTTCAGTTGTTATGGATTCTGTGCCGGTCACCGGCTCCGGTTCCGCCTGTTCTTTCTGTGTTAACTTTACGTTTTGACAACACGCCCCGACAATAACTACTATCGCGAGAACGACTATCAGGAAATAATATTTCATACTTTCTGTCCTTGTATTGATTTATACGCCAAGACGTGCACTATTACTTTGCTGCATAATGAATAGTTGATTGAACAAAGTTTATTCTTTACACGTACTGCCAGTTCTTGAGCCATTGATAATTGTTCGGTAGTGCTGCCAGGGCCTCTTTGTTTACATTGTCCAGTTCAGCCTTTTCCTTTATGTCAAGTTGTCGGCGTTCCATAACGGCTTTTGCGGCATTATCGACGTTTTCGATACTGTTCAATCCGGGAATTGGTATTACTGTATTGGTGTTCAGTATGTATCGAATGGCCAGGCGGGCTCGTTGGTCCTTCTCTTTCTGGTCGCCCCTGCTGAACAGAGAGCCGGCGGCAAAAGGCTTGATTCCGAAGGCGCCGACATCCTGCTTCTTAAGGGCTTCGAATACACTGTCTTTCGGAGCTCTTTTGCTCATCGTAGTGAATGGAAAACAGACGCAATCAATTTGCGGGAAATACTCAATCATAAACTTTATCCATTTGCGGTCGTGAGTAGAAAAGCCGATAAAACGGGCCTTGCCTTGTTTTTTCGCTTTTTCCAGAGCACTTACAATCTCATTGGACGTGTTGAATGAATGTCTTCCACCGGGTTCGAAGCATGTAATTCGCCACAAATCGGTGTATTCCTGGCCGGAATCGCGTAGCAGTTCGTCGAGGGATCCAAGAAGCTTTTGTGCAGTGCGGAATTCATCATTGCGCACCTCCTTGGCGCCGTGTGAAAGAGCGAGGTACATCTTGTCGCGTCGCCCCTTAAGAGCTTTTGCGTCGCGCTTGACCTCGTTGTCCCAGCAGGCGTCAATGTAGTTTATGCCCACGTCTATAGCGCGGCTGACGATTTCAGTGCGCTCTTTCTGGTTACTTCTCGAGTGCCCGCCGAGACAAACCGCCGAGACCATAAGATTGGTTTTGCCCTGCCGCCTATATTCCATGTTCTGATTGTAATTGAGAATCTTGGATGTATTAAATGGAGCGGCTTTGGCATTTTGGCTGGCGGCTCCAAGACCAACAGCTACACCCGCAGCGGCTATTGCACCATCCCGCATAAATTGTCGTCGGCTAACTTTATTATTGTCCATCGCTCATCTCCTTTCACGTCTTAGAGATTGTTATTTTGATTTTTGTAACGGCTTATTACTCTGTAATTTAAAAATGGCATTGATTTCATCCTCTGAAAGAGGTCGGTCATAGATACGGACATCGTCGATTGTTCCTTTGAATCCATCGCCTATGGTGACATCTAATTCGCTGCCGGTATCAATAGGCCAGAGATCCAAAAGACCAATGTCATGGATTTCAGCAGGCTCCCCATCCAGATAAAGTTTAACATCGTCGTGTAGATTTGGCAGTTCTGCTTCTTCCACTACTGCTGCTAAATGATGCCACTGGTCGTCATTTGTCTTTTCGTTGATATAGAGATATCCGCCGTTGGGTTTTATGCCAACCCGGCCTCTGATAAAACAGAATGTAAACATCTTACCGAAATCATCAATGCCCCAGGATATGATTTCGCCTCTTGTTTCTGTTGTCTTGCACCATGCTGCTACGGTTCGAGGCCGAGTTCCTGTAACGCCTTTATATTTGGTTATCTTGATATAACCATCGCCGCGGCCGAACTTCAGAGCCTTTGATATTCGGCCCGAGGTAGAATCTTTTTCGAAAGATAAACCTTCTCTGAGGAATCCCTTGCGGTTGTGTTTCGAAGAGTCCGCGGCGATTATGCCCGATGTCTCATCTAACTTCCACCAGCCGGCAAGATTCGGATCGGTATCAAGTGTTTTTGGCTTGTCACCGGCCTGAGTAAAAGTACTCCACACTAGACATAGTATTAACGCTATGCTCAAAAAGTTCGAAAAATATACCCTTCTACTCATTATACCTCTCCTAAATTTCATATTTCCCATTTTGAACCAGTTCGGTATCAATTTTGAAATTCAATTCAACCAAATATATCAAATTTGACTGAAAAAGCAATCTGCTTCGACTTTTTTTGAAAAGTTTTGCTCAGATGAATTTATTAAACATAAAATGCCTGGTATGGTTGATGGGCTTGTAAAACATCAAGGGATTTGTTATACTCCAAACTTGTCTGTAAATGTGATTATTACTGAGTAAATGTTAAAGGAGATGAAGATGAACAAGACGAAACATTCCGTTAATCTTTTTGCGCTGGTTTTCATGTTATTGACTTTCCTTTTAACCGGTGTTGTTAACGCCCAGTCGGGAGTAGTACTCAGGGGGAGCAGAGGCCCGGGCAAGGGTAAGCATATTGTTTTTGTCATTGGTGATGATGAATACCGCTCCGAGGACCTGATGCCCCAGCTTGCTAAGATATTAGCTGTTCGCCATGGTTTTAAATGTACATTGCTTTTTGCGACAAACAAAGAGACCGGCGAGATCGATCCGAGTACACTGGATAATATTCCCGGTCTTAAAGCTCTCCAAAAAGCTGATCTGATGGTAATGTTCCTGCGTTTCCGTGAGCTGCCTGACGAACAGATGAAATACATCATTGACTATACGAACTCCGGTAAACCCATTATAGGTTTGAGAACGGCCACGCATGCATTTAATTACAGGAAGAATACGAACAGTCCATACGCCAAATACAGTTTTCAAAGCAAGGAATTGGATGGCGGATATGGCCGACAGGTTTTTGGTGAAACATGGATTAATCACTATGGACATCACAATGTGGAAAGTACCCGTGGGCTTATTGCAGAAGGCATGGAAAACCACCCGATCGTAAAAGGTATTGATGATATCTGGGGCCCTTCCGATGTTTATGGTTTAACAACACTGCAAGGGCCCTGTAGGCCTTTGATTATGGGGCAGGTTCTTTCCGGTATGGAACCTGATGATAAACCGAATCCGGACAAGAAACTGGTACCTGTTGCCTGGACGAAGACCTACATTGGCGAAAAAGACAAGGCCGCCCGCGTGTTCACAACTACAATGGGACACTCATTTGACTTCAACAGTGAAGGTTTTCGTCGCCTGCTCGTCAACGCATGCTTCTGGGCGATGGAGATGGAAGATAAGATTCCGGCTAAAAGTGATGTAGATTTTGTCGGCGAATATAATCCCAATCAAATTGGTATGGGCAAATTTAAAAAAGGCCTGAAACCGTCGGACCATCAACTTAGGTGAGTCCCCGGCCTCAGAAGGTGATTTAGAAATGCCAATATTGAATTGAATCTCTGAGGGAAATTTAGTATTTTTATTTAGATATAAACTCAACGACGTAGCTGAGTTGACTCTGAATCAGACATACAGGTTTGAGGAGAAAATTATGGAACAAAAGCAAAGCCAACCGAATAAGACCAATGATTTGAACCGGCGCGATTTTATGCGGGATGGTGCTATAGCGGCGGCGGGTATGGCTGTTGGATTTGGCGCCGCAGGCGGCAAAAATGCCTTTGCTGATGGTGTTATCCGAAATACCCCCAGCTACAATCCTGAGATGGAATATCGGCGGCTCGGGAAAACCGACATTTGGGTCTCGGCTGTGTGTTTAGGTGGGCACTGGAAACGAGTTGATAAGATGGTGCCCGGTGTCTTTGAGTCCAAGGCATGGCTGAGTGCAAAGCTCGATATGGATGGCTTTGTTAAGAATCGTAGCGATGTCGTAACCCGGTGTATGGAAGTGGGAATTAACTACATCGACGCATGCACATGGCAGGAGGTGATGACATACAGCAGGGCGCTTAAAGACAGGCGCGACAAGATGTACCTCGGATTTTCCTGGTACCAGGAAGAGATGCGAAAAAAAGATTTCCGTACGACCAAAGCTTTGCTTGGAACTCTCGATAAGGGAATGCGCGAAGCAAAACTCGATTATGTTGACCTCTGGCGCATCACGATGCTTTCGCAGAGTGGAAGACATACCACCGCCGAGGTGGATGAAATGATGGGTGCCCTCGAAAAAGCCAGGAAGCAGGGTAAAGTTCGTTTCACAGGTCTGTCCTCACATGACCGTGAGCATATCAAGTGGATGATTGAGACATACCCAACGATACTTCAGGTTGTCTGCACACCTTACACCGCCAAAAGTAAGGTGCTGCCTACGGACAGTGTTTTCGATGCAATTAAAAAGCACGATGTTGGCGTCTTCGGTATCAAGCCTTTCGCAGGCAATTCGCTGTTTAAGGGTGATAGTTCACCAGACAGCCCCACTGCCCAGGAGGATGACAGGCTTGCGCGTATGGCCATTAGATATATCCTTTGCAACACAGCTCTGACAGCGCCTATTCCCGGCATGATTAATCCTCATCAGGTCGATAATATGGCCAGGGCTGTCAAGGAGCATCGCCAGCTTGATGTTGCAGAGGCAAAGGAGTTGGAAGAGGCTATGGATAAAGCCTGGGCAAATCTGCCGGCAAGTTACCATTGGCTTAAAAACTGGGAATACGTATAGCAGACCACCCTGCCTGTTATGGCACAGGATGTTTCTTTACCGATGGCATTTAAACTTGATGATGTGGAAGTTGCGAAACCATCAGCCGAAACGATGGCTGTGTAATAGTAGCATTCTTCCTACTGATTTCTCATGTGAATTAACCTTCTGAGTTTCTATTGAAAGGACACGAAAAATGAAGCTTGGTAAGCTGAATAGTTGGTTGTTTGTAATGGCCAAAAATGCAGTAATAATCTCCCTTGTAATTTCGGTCTTAGTCGCCGGTTGTACCTCAATGCTTTCTTCGGATAGAAAGCAGCGTGAGGAATTTGGAGAAAACTGGCTGGTTATTCATACCGACAAAGGCGAGGATACCATTAACAAAAATATATACGGCCACTTCTCAGAGCATCTGGGCAGATGTATCTACGATGGTATTTGGGTCGGTGAGGATTCGGAAATCCCAAATACGCGTGGTATTCGTAATGACGTGATCGAGGCTCTCAAGCGGATTAAGATACCCGTACTTCGCTGGCCTGGCGGGTGCTTTGCCGATGAGTATCACTGGAAAGATGGTATCGGCCCGCGCGAAGAACGTCCCAGTATGATAAATACACACTGGGGCAGGGTCAAAGAAACAAATGCCTTCGGTACCCATGAGTTTCTGGATTTGTGCGAGCAGCTTGGATGTGAGGCGTACATTGCAGGCAATGTCGGCTCCGGTACTGTTGAAGAGATGCAGGATTGGGTCGAATATATGACGTCAGATGCCGATAGTGAAATGGCCAACCTTCGCCGGTTCAATGGACGTGACAAGCCATGGCGGGTAAAGTACTTCGGAGTTGGTAATGAGAACTGGGGCTGCGGCGGCAATATGTCACCTGAATATTATGCTGACCTTTATAATCGCTTCCAAACCTATGTGCGCAGCTATTCTGGCAACCGCATCGTCAAAATTGCATGCGGGCCCGGCAGCGAGAACTATCCCTGGATGACAACCGTCATGGAGCGCTCTCATCGTAGAATGAATGCCATTAGTCTTCATCATTATGTCAGAGGCACGGGCAACTGGACTAAAAAGGGCAGCGCGACACAATTCGATGAGTCCGAATGGTTCGCACTGATGAAAAACACGCTGACTATCTACCCTTTACTGGAGGGAAATATTGAGATAATGGATCGATTTGACCCGCGCGGACGTATCGGTTTATTCGTTGATGAGTGGGGTACCTGGTGGGACACCGAATCCGGCACGAATCCCAGTTTCCTGTACCAGCAAAACACCCTCAGGGATGCGGTATCTGCAGGGATATTTCTAAACGCCTTCAATAATTACTGCGACCGTGTGAAGATGGCAAACATCGCTCAGACTGTTAATGTCCTTCAGGCAATGATATTGACCGAAGGCAGCAAGATGATTGTAACACCAACCTATCATGTTTTTGAGATGTACACGGTCCATCATGATGCTGCTATGCTGCCTTTTGAATTGGAGTGCAGCAATTATCGATTCGAAGATGAAGAAATTCCGTCGCTTGATGTTTCGGCATCTAAAGATAACTCGGGTAAGATTCATATAACGCTTTGCAACCTTAATCCCAACGAATCTGCGGAACTTGTTTGCGAACTTCAAGGTACCAAACCTTCAAGCATTTCCGGCCGTGCATTAACAGCCGATACTCTGAATGCACATAATACCTTCGATGATCCAGAGGCGGTCCAGCCCGATGCCTTCGATAAATTTGATTTTGAAGATAATATTTTAACAGTGACGCTGCCCCCCAGTTCGGTCGTGCTGTTAGGAATTGAATAATCTGCGACGTGGATAAAATTTTATAATTATTGATGAGGCAGGAAATGAATCGGCGAAACTTCTTAAAAGCCGCAGGTATTGGGATGGTTTCTCTGGCAATGCCGGGCTGTGCCAATGGCTTACAGTCAGGTAGCGCCGCTGCAGGCTCCAAAAAACCTAACATCGTTTTTATTATGGCCGATGATATGGGCTATGGTGACCTCGGCTGCTACAATAAGAATTCGAAGATTCCAACGCCTAATATGGACCGTCTGGCGGCCCAGGGTATGCGTTTTACAGATGCCCACTCACCATCTGCCGTCTGCACCCCTACCCGCTACGGTGTGCTCACCGGGCGATACTGCTGGCGAAGCCGCCTGAAAAGAGGCGTTCTCAGCGGTTATTCCCCGGCTTTAATCGATACTAATCGCATGACCGTTGCTTCGATGCTAAAACAAAATGGTTATGCCACCGCCTGTATCGGCAAGTGGCATCTCGGCCTCGGCAACTCCAAAAAGACCGATTACGATAAACCGCTCGTTCCCGGCCCCAATGCACTTGGCTTCGATTATTTTTACGGAATCCCCGCGTCACTGGATATGACTCCTTATTGCTACATCGAGAATGAGCGGCCGGTGGAAAAGCCAACGTTGACAGTTGAAGCAGGTAAGGCCAATGAAGATGGATGGTGGCGCCCCGGAGCAATCGCGCCCGGATTTAAGCATGTGGAGGTCCTGCCAAAATTAACTGAAAAAGCGGTGAAGTACATCGACGACCATGCAAATACGTCACCGGACAAACCTTTCTTTATGTACTTCCCCCTGTCTGCGCCGCACTGTCCCATCGCTCCGGCGGATTTTGTAAAAGGACGCAGCAAGGCTGGAGGCTATGGTGACTTCGTTGTGGAAGTTGATTGGACCGTCGGGCAGGTTATCGACGCTCTAAAACGCAACGGACTTACCGGCAATACGTTGATTATCGTTACCAGTGACAACGGCTCGCCGGGACGGACTAAAGTCAAGCGGGACCCATATTCGATTATAGAAGTTTACGGTCACTATCCCAATGGTGATTTACGCGGTGTCAAAGCCGATGCCTGGGACGGTGGCCATCGCGAACCGTTTATCGCCCGTTGGCCTGGCAGAATTCCTGCAGGCACCACTAACGATGAAATTATCTGTCTAACGGATTTAATGGCAACCTGTGCGGCTATTGTCGGAGCACAACTCCCTGATAATGCCGCCGAAGACAGTTTCAACATACTCCCCGCCCTCTCAGGTCAAAAGCTCAATAAACCAATACGCGATGCTATTGTGCACCATACTCTCTCAGGAATGTTTGCCATTCGTCAGGGAAAGTGGAAACTCATACTTGGTCTCGGCTCCGGCGGCTTCACTAAGCCCCAAAAAATCGAACCTAAACCGGCTGGACCAAAAGGACAGCTTTACAATCTGGAAGATGATTTAACCGAAAGCAACAACTTATGGAGCAAACATCCGGAAATTGTCGACCGGCTGACAAAGTTGCTGGAAAAGTATAAAGAACAAGGCCGCACCCGTCCGATTTAGCAAGCCGTTTATACGGTGATAAAAAAGCTCCATTTAATAGGAGGAAATATATGACTACGCAAAGTTGCACACGTCGTTCTTTTCTAAGGTCTATGGCTATAGCAGCGGTAGCAATGACACTGCCGGAATTGCCTATTGGCAGAGCAGGAGCAGCACAACGACAGAACCAAAATCCCAATCTGCTGATTATCCACACAGACCAACTAAGCTGCTGGGCCCTCAGTATCTATGCAAAGCAGCGAACTGATACGGCAAACTATGGCAAGGTTCTCATAAAGACACCTTACATCGATTCCCTTGCCCAGGAAGGTGCAATCTTCTATAACTTCTTCACCAACAGCGCAGTTTGCACGCCTTCCCACGGCTGTCTTGTTACCGGGCGCTATCCGCACGCTCACGGTGCTTATAAAAACAATATTGAGTTGAATCGCGAT
>JAVVFI010000339.1:0-5953 GCA_032250555.1 Sedimentisphaerales bacterium | reverse complement strand
AAATAGATCAAATGGCCGTGCGAGCGCTTACATTGTGCGCCAACGAAGAGAAAAACACAACAGTGCCATTAGTACCGGACACCTTTAATTATCTCCATGCTCTGTTGCCTTTAATCTTGTTTCCTTTTGCGTTTTTTGTGGTGCCCGTATTTGCAGCAAAGGCAAACGATCTGGGTTTTGAGCCTGATAAACTGACGTTACTGGTTTTTAAGCTGGCGTTTTTTATTTGCAGCTATTGGTATCTCTACTTATTAGTCCTGGCCTTATTACTGACCATTGATGCTGTTGTACTTTTTAAGCTCGTGCGTCTAAACAAGTTTGCTGGTCATTGCTGGTCGGGATTGGTAGTTTTTGTTGAGGCCGGGATTTTGAGTTTGTGTGTTGCATCACTGGTCATTCTACAGCATGCTTTATCAAATATCCACTGGCTGTGTCCTATCTGAAATATGATTACCTCTCAAGAAACTTCGCTTCATTATTTACCGTGACTCTTCCTGTTTTGGTGGACATTTTACCGAACCGTAGGAACAAAACACACAACAGTCGCCGGTCTTCGGAGAAAGCCTTGCCTTGCAGTTATTGCATTGGTAAAAATACCAGCAGGCATCTGCGGGCATTGTCTCTTCTTTTTCAAAGCCGCATTTCGGGCATTTAATTGTGGACTTTAGTTTCATCTGTCTCTGCCTCCAGATTGCATCTTTTACAACGACGATTTGCAATCAGGTTCATTATAGAGCCAACCGCAAGCCCGAACAAACCTGAATATACAATTACAGGATGAAAAAATACATACAGCCCAAAGAAAATAAGTGCAGGGCTGATTGTTCCTGTTAGTAAAGGCAGGACTTTGCGATGATTGAAGTAAGATATAATACTGCCAACCAAAGCAACCGCTACCAATAATTGAAAGACAATAAATACCTTGCCCTCAAATGGATGCAGAATTCCTAAGCCCAGCGCCGACCCAACCACTGCCCACATAGGAAAGCAGGCCGGACACACCGCCGCTGCAAGCAATGAGCCAATCGAACCAATTTTATCGATGAAACCTAAATTCAACGTTTTCATTTCTTATCCCACTTTGATATTTTCAACAGCAATTTCATTCAGAAAAGATGGAATCAGCCAATGAAAGGTCGAATCCATCCTTACTCAATATGTTATGCCGACGGCTGTCCAAGTCCTGCATTTCGGAGAATTTTTTCGTCGGGACCTTGTCTTTGGCAGCATTGAGCGAGTTTGCCATCGATTACGATGGCAGGGACGGACTTTACGCCAAGTCTGTTAGCCCGACCGGCAACCTCTTCATCATGTAGATTTAGAACCATCACATCACATGAGTCACATGCAATACGTTTTACAAGCTCGACTGTTTTTTCACAGACAGGACAGCCGGCACTGAACACTTCTATTTTTCGTTTAGCAGTCATTGTAAGTCCCTTTCATAAATCATTAAATTTCCCGATTAACCACTGGCGTTAATTGCTCTAATGTTATTTACACCCTGTAGTATGGTACAGGGTTCAGGAAAATTTTAAAAAATAGTAAGCATTCACAGGAAAATAGTATTGTAGTATTGCAGGGTGGGATTTATCCCACCATTTTTTCTGCGTGAGGTAAACCCCGCCCTACGAAAGAGCTGTTTCATTTCTTTCCCGGTTTTGCGATGATTAGTTTCAGGATGTCGGCGGTAATGTCTTCAACATGAACGAGATCATATCCCGCCGCCACCAACTTCCCGAGTGTATCCTGTGTAAAATCCACCCCAAAAAGAAATCGCGTATAGGGAGTGATCATTTTTTGAATCAAGCGCCGGATTAGCCTTTTCGAAAGAACATATTCGAGAAGGATTATCTGACCACTCGGTTTGCAGATCCTCTTCAACTCTCTTGCTACCCGATCCGGCTCACGAACTACGCAGCAAAGAAATGTTGCAACCACGGCATCGTAATAATTGTCGGGACACTGTAATACGGCCACATCACCTTTAACAATCTGAGCCGCTCGACCCAGTCTTTCAGCCTTTTTTCTCGCCTTCTCCAACATCCCCTGACTCATGTCGATTCCAGTAACTTCGGCGTCGTCCGGGTAAAAAGGAATATTGCATCCCGTCCCGATGCCCGCGTCGAGAATTCTTCCTGTCAAATTCCGCCAGATTCGCTGTCTTAACTTTCGATAACGAAACCTCTCGAAAAGATAATCGACAGAGTCATAAATCCTTGATGTGCGATTGAATTTTTTCTCCAGGTTTTCCATGGCCATAGGACTATTCTCCTTTTGCCTTACTTAGGCTCTCACTTCAATCTGCCTGTGATTCGAGAAAATCGAGAATGGGGCATTTACTTGTGGGGCCGTCTCCCCGGCATGATTTGGTCAATTTCACAAGGGCGCGTTTCATATTTTGTAGTGTTTCAATTTTACTCTCGATATCTGATATTTTTACTGTTGCACGAGATTTGACCATAGCGCACGTTGTATCAGGGTCAACTCGTAATGAAAGAAGTTCTGAGATTTCCTTTAGCGAGAATCCCAATTCTTTAGCTCGCTTAATGAACTTGATGCGGGCGAGTGTTTTCGCAGAATAGCACCGATATCCGGCTTGACTTCTAGGTGGTTTTTCAAGAAGTCCCTGCCGTTCATAGAATCGTATTGTCTCAATACTGATTCCCGCAAGTTTGGCGGCTTGTCCTATTTTCAATTCATCCAATATTCAGTAAACCTTTGTAGATATCAATGTTTTTCTTTTTCTATTGATTCGAATACCTCTGTATGCCGAAGTTTGCCTTCATCAGCATTAGACGCAATATCAATAGTAAACGCAATTTCATCCGTACGCGGCGCAAGACAAGTATTCTGGTCACATGCCTGAGTTTTAACCTGTATTTTGACTGTTGTTTGACCGTCCTGAACGTTTTCTTTAATCGTCACCGGAATGTAATAACAGATTCGGCCTTCGTAGGTGGTAAGCGTCTGTTTCAATACGGGATCGAGTTTTTTCTGAGGCAAGGGCTTGCTTATATTTCCAATCGTAAACGCATTGTTGGCAGATACACTAACATCAGCAGGGATAAGAAAACCTATCTCCGGATTCGGCCCATACAGATGCCAGCCTTCTGCTATGTCCAGCGCTGCAGCAAGGTGAAAAATCTGTCCCGGTTTTATGCTCTGTCGGGATGAAAACAGATGTGCCGTAACAGGTCCGAATTCTTTCGTAGCGTCAGCATTTTCGATTTTGCCTGTTTGCAGTTTCTCTGCTGCTTTATGCTGAAGATATGCAGCGGCAGCATATATCCCTGAATCCAGACTGCGGGGGCTTTGCCACATAAGGGGAGTAAGTGATTCAAGCGTTCTCCGTGCCGACTGTAAATACTCTTTCTTGCCGGTCAATCTATTCAATTCAAGAAGAACCAAGACAGCTTTGCCGTTAGCGGCAGGGATATTTCCGCCGCCGGAGAGGTTCTTGGAACGTGTAAGAATATCTTCGCCAAAGGCGGCGGTAAAGAAGAATCCACCCGCCTGTTTGTCCTCAAACTCTGCGAGCATGATATCTGTCAATTGCTCTGCCTGCTCCAGCCATCGCTGCTTGCCTGTAGCGGCATAAAGTTCTATCAGCCCTTCGGCAAAATAGGCATAGTCGTCAAGATAACCGCCCAGTTTGGCTTGTCCTGCACGATAAGTTCGTAAAAGCCGATTGTGGTCATCAACAAGGTTGTTCAGAACTAAATTGGCTGCCTTCACAGCTGCGGCGGTATATCGAGGTTCTTCCAGATTGCGTCCGGCAAAGGCGAGTGAGCTAATCATCAGGCCGTTCCAGCTTGTCAGGATTTTGTCGTCTTTATGAGGCTGTTCTCGGCTGTTGTCGTTTAGTGCTAAGACGGTCACGAATATCAAGGTCAATAGACAGAAGTTATTTCGTTTCATCATGTACTCCTGTTTTTGGGTATGGGTGTTTTTATTTTAGCCTGGCGAGTTCGTCGTTGCACATTTTTAGCTGGCCGGGGTCGGTTAATTTTTCGGATGCGGCTTCGAGGTATTTTATAGCCAGGTCGGGCTTATTTAGATAACGGCAATATATGATGCCCAGCATTAATTCCACCTGCTCGGCGTATTCGTAATTGTTATAATGAGTGAGAAACTGCTCGTAAGCCTGGGCGGATTCGGCATGTTTATTATCGCCTGCGAGCTGGTTGGCAATGTCCAGCAGATGCTGTTTTGCCAGAATCTGGCTGCTGTCGTGGCTCATAAGTTCCAGATAAAGTTCGGCGGCAGCCTGCAAGTTGCGTTCGGCGATCCGTTTATTGATTTCGTTGCGAATCTCTTTTGATTTTTCATCTTTTTGTTGTTCAGTGGGGCTTTTTTTGACCTCTTTGGCCTTTACACGTTTGTTTTCTGTCCGGCCTGTATAGGGGTCGTAGCCGCTCGATACGACATCACGAAATCGACGCCGGCGATTCCATTGCCTTAGCATAGAAAAGAGGTCGAAATTGCTGCTGGTGATTAGACCGACTGCGAGCATGCCCAACATGGCAGCTATACCGAATGCATATCCAGCCAAATGAGCGTCATAGGCGACCTGGGGAGTATAACGGGCGATAACATTATCGATTAGAATCATTTTTAGGAGGATAAAATATAAAGCCGGAACCTCTACCATTCCGATGAAAAAGAACCAATATAAGACGGTTATTAAAGTTTGTGGGAATAAGACCAGATAGGCACCGGTTACTGCGGCGACAGCTCCGCTGGCTCCAATAACATTACCTCCACTGACCCATGTGTGGCCAATGCCGCTGAATACCGCGCCGGCCAAATAGAAGCATAGATACCCAATATTGCCGAGCTTGTCGTTGACATTATTGCCAAAGAGATACAAAAAGAACATATTGCCGATAATGTGCATAAAACCGCCGTGCAAAAAGGCGTAACTTACGAACTGCCACAGGTAAGGACGATCTGCATTGAGTTCAAAATGCTGAGCCCATGTGCGAAGTATCTGTGGACCTGTAACTGAGTTAGTGTGGGGATAAAATGTCAGAAAAAAAATAAGGACATTTGCTGCTATCAGGCCGTAATTCATATACGGAGTCCGTCGCGGCGTAATACTTGTCCGGATGGGTAATATCATAGTTCAACCACCAATTTCGAAGGAATAAAAACCGAGATTTGGCATATTGTAATGATAAAAACAAGCGATTACAAGGCATAAAAAAAGGACAGCGGCAGCTATCCTTTTCTTAGAAAAATTAGATATAAATAATATTTTTCCTACCCTGCGGAAAACACCACAGTCCGGTGCAATTAATCAGAGCCAACCGGTTTTTCCTCGGCGAGTTCGTGTTTTCTATTAAAAATATAAGTATAAAATGGTGGGAAGCCAAGCATTCGGGCAAAAAAGACTTTATTTTTTCTTAGATTGCGGTTAATCAATTGTTTTTATAGTCCATCGGAGGGCCGGTATCGTCAGGGAAGAAAAAGCAAGGTAAGAATTTACTGGGATGATAGAAGATATGAAACAAGCGAAAAGATGTATTGCAGCAGGTTTGGTTTGTCTGGCCGGGGTAATGATTATATCTGATGCTCAAGGCCAAAATAATGGTGTGGAGACAATTCCATGGAGGCGGTGTCTAAGCCAGAGTCCTGAATTTTACGCAACTGCTGAAGCCGTCCGTATTGCCGATAATGTTCTTTTGTATCGGCGGGACACCGGCGGCTGGTCGAAGAATGTTGACATGGCCCGAGTTCTCAGCGAGCAGGACAAAGCTTTGCTTCGCGAGGCTAAAGAAAGGGAAGACTCTACTTTTGACAACGGAGCCACTCATACGCAGATAAGATATTTGGCTAAGGTTTATAATGCTGCCGGGCTTGAGCGAGTCAGGCGGGCGATAATAAGTGCAATCGATTATATGCTGGATGCTCAATACGACAACGGAGGCTGGCCTCAGTCTTACCCATC
>JAVVFI010000338.1:0-5958 GCA_032250555.1 Sedimentisphaerales bacterium | reverse complement strand
CTATTGGCAGCTTCGAGAACAACTCCAGCACACACTTGGTAAGCTGTACTATTTGATCGAAACTGCCGTGATCGAGGCGATGTCCGACATACCCCGCGCCAGCTCGTTGGTAGAGAACCTCAATAGCCGTCTGCGGAACTACTTCTTCCTGCGGCGGCACATCAGCAATGACTATCTGGATCTGCTGCGTTTCTTCTTCAACCACCACCGATACGCACGCAGTGACCGACCGGAGCGAGTCGGCAAAAGTCCGGCCGAACTGCTCTGCGGCAACCCCCACGGACATTGGCTGGAACTTCTCGGCTTCGAGAGATTTCTACGAAATTGACCGACAGCCCCTAAATGCTGCCAACCACAAAACGAAATCCCCATGACCATCTGGGAACAACGACTCCCCGTCAACTGTTACCCAAAGGGAAGCGTTTTTGAACCAGGCCGAAAAACATCCTGATTTCCAAGTGATATTATGGCAGCATTTTATCACTAAAGATGTTGATTTTGTCGAAATCGAGTTCGAATTAATCTCGATATTTTGCGAAAATACAGATATATTTCAACAATTTTCTATGTGTAATCGGATTAAGTATCGGGACGAAAAAATGTAATAATGTTATAAACTGTAATATTGACGACAGTCCAAATTTTATATTAGTTTGAAAAATACCTCTGGGCATATTTTATAAACACAGGCCAATTCGGAGCAACAGTGTGGCCTCCAGCGTGTTGCCGGAATGCGATTTCTCCGGCAGCTAAAGCGGTCTCCTGCAGAGGGAATTCTGCTGTATTCAAACCTTTTTTACCCAACAGTTTATAAACCGGGCCGGCGTGAACGCCTGCTAAAAACATTCCTTTTGCATCTATCCATTGCCCTTCAACCTCTGGTGATCCTACGCTAATAAATACAGGCCTTGGAGCGCACAGAGCGACAAGTTGGTGAGCATCAACCGGCAAATCCAACGGTGTCAATGGTCCTGCATATTTGATAAAGTTGGGAGCAAACCAGTGGTACTCCCCGGAAGAAGCCAGGTTTTCTACCTGTTCCCCGAAAACTCTGCGTAGTATTTTAACACCACCGGCTCCGGACGAGCCTATGAATCCGACAGCAATACGCGGTTCGTAAGCTAAAGCTACTATTGCAGCTTTGCCGTATCTCGATAGACCTTCAATAGCCACACGTTTCTCGTCTATATCTTGATTAGTTTCAAAATAGTCCATCGCTCGAGATGCACCCCAGGTCCAGGCACGTAATGCCCCCCAGTCATCGAGTTTTCGTGGCTGGCCTTTATTCACCAATCCAATAATCCCTTTACGAAGCCCGGCACCATTGTCAGCCTGAATGCTATTAGGGATTAAAACAGCATAACCCCAATCTTTTTCCAAAACCTGCTGCTGCCATGTTGGGCCCTCCTGTTGCCGCCTTCTCCATCCCACTGGAAAATTCCAGCCAAATTCGAGGATAACCGGCACAGGAGCTGCTATCTTTTTAGGAGTAGTGAGGGTCATCTGAATATCGACGGTTACTGCCGGATACCCGGAATTATCTACATGCCCAACAAGCTGTTTTATGTTGACAGGAAAGTTGCCATTAGCTGAGTCTTCTTCACTAACAATCTCCCACGCGACAGCCGGTGTTTTTGCGGGAACTCTTCCGTAAATTTCCCGGTCAAAATCTTCAAATATTTCTAATTTGCGTTTATCCCATTGATCAGCAGTATTGACAACTGTGCCATTTTTAAAAATAAGCGGTTCGGGCAATGATTTGTACGGAGTGGCTTTTGACTCGTCAGTATTGGCGGCATTTGGCGCCTTGGGATTTCCGGATGGCCCGGGGCGAAGGTATGTTATACCTAAACGCTTCATCATCAACTGATGATCTTCTCGGCTCAATCTGTCTATGCGCTCTCTTTCCTCTTTAGACCATTGTGCAAAAACCTGGACTGCGAAAAAGGTACTCAATACAAATAGAAGAATTGATTTCTTTATCATTGCCCTATTCCTTTGTTGTCTTTTAGCGACCTGCAAGTAGCGAATGCGACATTCATGCTTCAAGAGCTTTTATGATCTGACATTTTCCATTTAGAAGTTTGAAAATCATCAGTTGCTTCTGAAATATCAATGATTCTATAAAAGTAACTTTTAACTGCCAATAAATTTCTTAAACAAGTTAGTTTTCATAAATTCAAGTCTTTCAGCAATTCATGACATTAGCCGGATGAAAAGAAGCGAATTTAAGCAAATACATCAGTTAACTGACAGCTTACCTGGCGGTAAAGTTCTCTCACCTTACTAAAAGGATCTCCCAGACCCAGGGTTTCCAGAGGGAAATATCCGCGGTATCCGGAACGGCGCACGAGGTGTATCAGTTTCCTGAAGTCCGTCTTGACCTTCCTTCCCCCTGTCTGGACCATTTCCTTGACCTGCCAAGTTACTGCGTAGGGAATCAATCGTTTAATTTCCTGATAGACATCTCCCTCGGGCAGACTTCCAATATCCAACATTAAGCCAAACCACTGCGAATCCACCCGTTTGATAATCTCAATGGTCTGAGCAGCATTAGTAGTGAAATTATTGTGATTTTGATAACAGATCATCACTCCATAGCGGCTGCCAAAGTCGGCGCATTCTTTCATGTCATCAATGACCCAATCTGTTATCTCTTTTCGGGAGTATCCCTGAGGCTTGGCCGTTCCATCAAATATCCTTACGTGCGGAATTCCAAGTTTAGAGGCGGCTATCACCCAGTTCCTGACCAACTGCTTTTCCTGTTTTCTTCGCTCCGGATCGGCGAGGGTGAAGTTGTTCCTGACCCCTGTTCCGGTTAGAGCCAGTCCCATGCGAAAGGCCATCCGCTTGATTTTATACAAGACCTCATCGGCAGGGACATCGGGATATCCGGGAATGTAGTAGGCCGTCAGGTCTATTCCCTGAAAACCTGAGTCTTTGGTAAATCGGAAGAGCTGTTCCAGACTCATCTCGCCGCTTCTCAACATGCTATCGAAAGAATATGCGTTGAGGCAAAGACTAATAGGAATTTTATCAGGATTCTCTTGTGGAAGGTTTTCCTGCTTTCCAAGAGCCACGGCCGTCCCAACCAAGGGGAGAGCTGAGGTCATATGCAGGAATTGACGTCTGTGCATTGGCATTCCCTGTATCCTTTCTTATCTGCGAGTAATTTCAAACGGATTTGCTATTCCGTTTAATAAATGCACTATGGCTCACCTATAAAAAGAGCCGCAACTTTTGCTGCAGCCCTAATTTTCTCAAAGCTGATCAAAGACCAGCAAGCAATACATTGAATTATTCTACACATTCCTGGCGTCAGGCACCTGGAATCCGGGACGATTAGCATTCTTCAACAACTCATTTGCCTCAACGGCGTACGCTCCTGTGTGACGTTCGGTTTGAGGATTGAATGTCAACCATGGGCCTACTGTATAGTAAGTTCCGTCTTCCGGAAGGCCGACTCCGCTGCTCATGATGTTGTGGAGTTTCATGAAATGCTCATAAGCATCTGTATTGTCACCGAAACGCCCCGCTTTGGCATTAAACGGCACGCTCTCGCCCAGACGATACGAGTTATTCATGAGGTGGCCCAGAACGCATCCCCGGTGTGCGTCAATGACATTGCCGTTTGCCATCATCGGATCACCGGCCCGACAGGCAGCGATGAAGCTGCCCCAGTTTCCTCCGGGGGTGACATGGCCACTCGGAATATCAATTTTCTCTCCTGTATTGCTGCCCTTGGGATAGTAGAGTTTCCTGATGATCTTGCCGCCATCTTCGAAATAGTACTCGTTTTCGACCTGGCGTTCATAGCCATCATAGTTGACATTGCGAACATTGAAGAAAACGAATTGTCCATTGGGGTATTCTGCGATACCGAGCATGGTGTTCGGTGTCTCACCTTGATCGTTCCAAAGGAAGCGTCCACCAAGGGCCATGGCACGGATTGGATGTGTTAATCCCTTATCCAATGCCCAGTAGGCCATATCGAGCTGGTGGGTGCCCTGATTGTTCATATCGCCATTGCCTGACTCCCAGAACCAGTGCCAGTTGTAATGGACGTAGTTGGCGTGGTATTGGTCGATGATGGCCGGGCCGCGCCAAAGATTCCAATTCAGATTGGGTGGAGGGGCGGAAGGGCTTTTGAAGCCTATGCTGCCCCGCGGTTTGCAGCAGTATCCATACGATATCTTCATCTTGCCGAACTTTCCTGACCGTATGAGATCGTGAAGACCTGCATTGCTCGCGCTACTGCGGCTTTGAGTTCCGTGTTGAATGACTACGCCATATTTCTTTTGCGCCTCTACGGCGACTCGTCCTTCAACGATGTCATGGCTCATGGGTTTTTCCACATAGACATGTTTACCGGCCTGAGCCGCCCAGATAGTTATGAGCGAATGCCAATGGTTCGGCGTGGCAACGGAAATGGCATCGAGATTTTTATCTTCGAGGGCCTCGCGAACATCCGCTACACCTTTGCAGGTAAACTTTCCCTGGGTTTTTCCCTGAAGATATTTCAGCTTCTTTTCCAGTACATTCACATCAGGATCAATAAGGTAGGCGATTTCCACATTGTCCTGGTCCAGCCAGCCATTGATGTGACTGCCTCCTCGACCGTTTACGCCTGCTACGGCGATGCGCAGACGGTTATTGGCGCCTAAAACCCGTGTAGTGGATGCAGTGCCACAAATAGCAAATGCAGCTCCGGCAACTAATGAGTCTTTTAGAAATTTTCGTCTGGTAGTTTTTAACATTTTATGAACTCCTAATTAAGTTAACAAATGAATGCTTAGATCAATTGTGCGGAATGCTGATATAAAAAACCTTGAACTGGAATTTTTCATACACCTTCATAACCGTTTCATTATCAAAATATCATCAACTATTATATCTTAAATCCCGTCCTATTTCAATGTTATCGTTGATAAAAATAGTAAATGCTCAATACTTTATTTTACTTTATCTCTACCAGATTATAAAGATAAATACTTTTAGAGTTGAATAACGATAAAGACCTTTGGTAAATCACAAGTAAATCTGGTAACATAAATACAACTAATCTTGATGCTCTCATAGATTAACCTAAATCAAAAGGAGATGAGATATGCTGCACATACCGACTCGACGCAGTTTTCTGAAAATAGCTGGAGCAGGACTTGCCTCTATCGGATTACAAAAACTTAACGCTCAATCGAAACCTGAAATGCCATCGTCAAAGAATGAAATCCCTTCAAAATCATTTATTGATTTTCTGGAGAAATATGGTGATGAACATAAGCCGGGTATGATATACCGTGATGGACAGGACTTTCGCACCTGGCAGCGAGCTTTTCGCCGAAAACTCGAATCTCTTCGCAGCAATATTCCCGACCGTGTTAAGCCTGAGGTGGAAATTCTGGAGACAACCGAATTGTCCGACCATGTTCGCCAGTTAATTCATGTTCCTGTCACAAAGTTTTCCGAACTTATCGGCTATCTGCTGATTCCTAAAGATATCAAAAAGAGTGAGAAAAGAGCGGGCATTATTGCTCTGCATGGCCATCATTCCTATGGAATCGAGACCATATGCGGAGTACGAAAAACGGATTATCCTCCTTATGCGCTGCAAGCTGTCCGGTCCGGCTATGTAGTTTTGGCGCCGGCGTGGTGGGGCTGGCCCGGAAGAGATGGTCATCTTAAAAGAGTAGGAGACCGTGATAAATGCAATACCATCCAGATGGCTGCATCTATGTATGGTATTAATGTTTTGGATCTGCATATCCAGGACGGCCAGGCTGCTATTGACGTCCTGTGCTCACGCGCTGATGTAGATACGAAAAAGATCGGCTGTATAGGCAATTCTTATGGGTGCAGAACCGCGATGTGGCTTACGATTTTTGACGAACGTATCAAAGCCTGTGTCCCAGCCGGGTGTATGAACATCTTTCGTGAGCGTTCTTTGAAACTGTCTTCATG
>JAVVFI010000337.1:0-6007 GCA_032250555.1 Sedimentisphaerales bacterium | reverse complement strand
GCCGATATACTGAGGAGTAAAAGCCCTGCGGCAATTCGAAAGGAGCTTGCCGCTCGTGTAATAGCGGTGAATATCATACGTATGATCATGCTGGAGTCGGCCGTTGCCAATAATGTTGATCCTATGCGAATTAGTTTTGTCGGCGCGGTTCGTGCCATATTGACTTATGCGCCTTCTTTAGCAATCGAACCGATCTGGAAATTGCCGCAAATATATAATGCGATGCTTGTGGAAATTGCGTCGAATGTTGTACCTTGGCGGCCAGGCAGAATTGAACCAAGAGCAGTTACCAGAGAAAATAAACATTACCCGAGATTAAAGACGACTCGTGCCGAATGGAGGAAGAGCTATGCTGCTTAAGGAACCGCCATTCGGTGCGTTCCTATTATTCCTATGAAATATTTCTGTGAATGGTTACCCCTATTATTCCAAGAGGTTCATGAAGCCGTTTGTCGGCTGCAATGAATGATCCGTAAAATGATGAATTCAGCAGGCCTAAGCGGGGCGATACCAATTTCAATAATCACTCTACCGGTGTCGATGTCGAATTGTAACATAGTTGTTGACAGGCCGCACTTTACAAAGAATGCCTTTTCAGATGTACTACCCATAAAGGCGCCCAGTCTCCATAAGTTTCTTAAGAACGAGTTGATGCGTGATTTCACCTTTGTCCACAGGGGTTCATCGTTTGGCTCGAATACTACCCATCTTGTAGCTTCTTTTATGGATTCTTCAAGAAAAATACAGAGACGCCGCACGTTTACATACTTCCACTGGTTATTGAGAGCAAGGGTTCTTGCGCCCCATACCTTAATTATGCCTTGTCCAAAATTACGAATACAATTGATACCAGCCTGGTTAAGCTCATCCCGGGCTTTTGCGGGCAAATCTAATTCGACCTCTGCGGCACCTTTAATGTCAACTTCAACGCCGGCCGGTGCTTTCCAGACACCGCGTTCGTCATCTATCTTAGCGTAAATACCAGCGACATAACCGCTGGGAGGAACGAAATCCTGAATATATGTGATATTATCGTTCTCGGCGGTTTCTATTGATGTTTTTATCCAAGGATAATATAAAGCACCGTAACCATCTTCAGAGACAAGATTACTTCTGAATTTCTTAACAGCAGCCACATCAGCTTTTGCGGGAGGGTCAAGGATACAGAAACGATTTCCCATCTTCCGGCAGTGCTCAAGCATTGCGCTTTGAACAATATTGGCGGTTATTCCCGGGATACATATTATGCTGACGCCCTCAATGTCACTCAGAGCGGATAAGCCTGTTTTGGTTCGAGAGCTTTTTGGATTCCCGATATAATCCACATTTGCAGGAGATGCTTTTACTCTGACAACATAACACTTTTTTTCACCATTGATAAAAAAACCAGAAACAGCGGGAGGTAAGAAAGGAGCTTTATCTTTTTCAAATCGGCCTAATTTTTCGACAAACTGGCCCCAGCTTGTTATGGGAGTTGGTTCCCCGACAGGAACATCCTCATATGCTGCGGTACCTACAAAAGCAACACAGTTTGTTGAGAGGCCTTCGATGGATTTATTACCTGACGGAATCTCTTCTATATAGATACCTGGATGTTTATATTCCGGCATTTTCTCACCTATTGCTATTTATTTTAATGAATATTACCCTAACGGTTTTAATAATGCAAACACAGGGAAAATTTAGCGGCAGTTATGGAACAAACCCTTTTAAATGATTGATGATGAATGATAATTGATTATTTAAGTTGGCGGGGAATTGTTGAAATTTCATTTAGTTTTTGTTAGTATGGAGGGCAAAATATGCGGGAGTGTTCCAATGAATTATATATCCGAAATATCGGCAGGAAGCACGATTGCTAATCGGAGGATAAAGGGATTTTCAGGGGGTTTCACGCTTATTGAACTGCTGGTGGTGATTGCGATAATAGCGGTTTTGATGGCAATTTTGATGCCGGCACTCAGCAGGGTGCGAGAGCAGGGTAAGCGGGCGGTCTGTCTGAGTCATCTCAAACAGCTTGGATTAGTGTGGATTATGTACGCGGATGATAACGACGGCTATATTGTTAACGGGGCGGCAGGCCATGCCGGCACGCCTAATGACGCGAGGCATCCAAACGAGGACCCCTGGGTCGGGGTTTGCTGATCGCCTAATTACGCAAGCGGAGAACAGCTTCCTGAACTGGAACAGATAGAGCAGATTAAAATTGGAGCTTTATGGCCTTATTGCAAGAACCTGAAGCTTTACAGTTGTCCGACCGGCTATCGGGGTGAAAAGCTGTCCTATGCTATCGTGCATTCGATGAATGGTAATCCTCCGGCGGGGACGTTTAATGAAGCAGGAGGCAGACGGATACCGAGGCAGGAAGATGGTGTGTGGCTATGGGTGAAGAAGAGATCGCAGATTTATAATCCCGCGCCATCGGTGAGGTCCGGCAGGTGCATTCGAACTTCAGTTTCCGCTGTGAATGGGAACCCGACGGCTTATTACTCAATCCGAATCTCGGCGGAGGCTCATTGCTTGATGTCGGTGTTTATAATATTGCATTAGCACAGATGGTTTATCAACGAGAACCTGCTCGTATAAGCGGAATAGCGCACCTTGGTGAGACGGGAGTTGATGAGCAATCTTCCGTGACATTCGGGTACGACAATGGCGCTTTGGCTATACTGACTTCCGCGATTCGCACAGAGACCAGCCAGGAGGCCGCCATTTACGGTACCGACGGGTATATCAAAATACCTCATACATTCTGGAAACCAGAGAGAATCATTGTGAAAACCTCGCAGGATGAAGAGAGAGAATTCAATTTCGACGTTGTAGGCATCGGTTACAGCTACGAGGCCGCAGAGGTTATGAAATGTTTGCGTGAAGGCTATCTCGAAAGCCGTATTGTACCATTGGATACGAGTATAGCCATCATGAGAACGATGGACGCTATTCGTGAGCAATGGGGCCTTGTGTACCCGATGGAAAAAGGTGAATAGCCCGTTGCTGCTTGAAATAAGAATCGAAGTCCGGTAGAATGAAAAATCGCTGAAACAAATTACAGAAGAAAGCATCATGTGTAAACGAAACGGCTTTACGCTAATAGAGCTATTAGTTGTGATTGCCATAATCGCTTTATTGATGGCTATCCTGATGCCGGCGCTGCAGCGTACCAGGAAACAGACCAGAGCGGTAGCGTGCCAGTCCAATCTGAGACACTGGGGTTTCATCTTCAATATGTACACAAACGACAACGACCATAAGTTCTACGGCGCCTGGTCCACAAGTCAGCAGGGGCATGTGTGGATTGGAGCGCTCAAGCCCTATTATCAGGACGAGGACATAAATTTCTGTCCGTCTGCCTCAAAGCCAAACGCCGATAATGGTTTATGGGGAGAGGCGTTTGAAGCGTATGGTGTTTTTCCCGCAGACGATGTCAGATACGGTTATGCAGGCCTGGCGGGAAGCTACGGCATCAATGACTATGCAGGTGATCCGGCCTATGCAAGAAATCCAAGCGGTGTGAACGGCGAGCATTCGTGGTACTGGGTGTCACCCGATGTCTCAGGGGCTTATCGTATTCCATTGTTTCTCGATGCCGTGTGGCTCGGAGGCATGCCGCAGCATGTAAATACACCTCCAATTTTCGAGAATGGAACCGGCGGCACAGGAATGATGCAGCGATACTGTATCGACCGCCATAATGGATACATCAATGCAGTGGCTGTTGATTTTTCTGTACGCAAAGCAGGGCTCAAAGAGTTGTGGGCATTGAAGTGGCATCGCGAGTTTGACACCAGCGGTCCCTGGACCATTGCCGGCGGTGTTCAGTCAAGCGACTGGCCCGAATGGATGCAAAAGTTTAAGGATTATTGAGAACAGAATACTGTTTTAGTCTTCACGCCTCTGCGGATTGCTCGTTTTTGCCTTTCTTAAGCAACGCAGTTTTTTTTCAATCAGCTTGCCTTCCTAAAATTGAGTGTGTATAATCACGGCAGATAAGCATACCAGCGAAATTCACCGCCTTCTTCGCCAAGAGAAGGGCAAGCACTGTGCGTAAACGAGAAGGTTTTATATTAATAGGGCTTTGGGTAATTAGTAGAGGTTAATTTTATTCATGAAGGAGAAGAGTCATAGCAAGAAAACTGAAAGGCATTATTGGAATCGTATCGGTCGTAATGCTCATTTACTTTGTGTCTTCAGGCAATACCTTAGTGGCAGAGGACGGTGAGAATGATGCCCGGGAACGGTTTGCCGGTGCTATGGTTTCCGTAGAGGCATCTGTAGTGGCAGTTGAACTTGAAGCGCTGGAGGAAATTATCGGCGAGCCGGACATTAAAAGTCTGAACTCGATACCTTTGGGAAAGATTATGCAATGCGTCCGTGAAGATGAAGGAGAGTTGATTTCTATTGTCAAGTTAGCTGTGACGAATGAATCTGAAGGAGAAATAACCAGAGAAGAAAGCGTAAATGAAAAAAGGAAGGTTTCAAATGATGATGTCGGCGAACAAGAAGTAAGAGAAAATCGTGTTTCATTTCGAGTAGTGCCGAGAATCATGGAGGCGGACAGGATAATAGTCAATTTTGACCTCAAACAGATCGCCTCGGAAAATAATTTAGCCTCAGAAAGACAAGCAGAAGAGCAAGAAGAAAGAGTGATACAGTTTGAGGTGTCCAGTGAAGTTGTTCTTCGCCCGGGGAAGCCAAGAGTCGTCGCTGCGACCAAAAAAGATGAGGCAATCTTTCTGATTATGGAAGTAGATATATAGCCCGGACGTATTTCAGGCTTTTTTACGTTAGTTCGTTTTCAAGCCCCTGCGGGAGTCTTACCATTAGCCTCCTCCACATCGCGGGGGCTTTTCAATTTGCTAATGTTAATAAGCTGCTTACGGAACAAGGGCATACAGCCGGATATCATCGAAATATATTATGCCCGAACCTCCGGCAACGGGATTGTTCTTGTTGCCAAGGCCGAGGGTAATCGAAATTACGTTAGCAAGGTTTACGCCCTGATCTGCAAAGTTTTGCAGGTCAATATTCCATTCGGTCCATCTTGTTATCGTTGCCGCGTCAGGATTATCATGATTGACCACTGCACTGTCATTAAGCGCAACATACAAATTCTCGGCAGCGTTACCCGCACCGCCTCTGAACCAAATCGTCAATGTGTTGACGTCTTTCACTGTCCAGTCACGATTGGAAGTCAATGTTAAAGTCGCTTCGGATTTCCCTACGGCGTTGTCGTAGGACATCGGCATCGACTGAGAACCGCCGTGAACTATAGTTTGCTCGGCGAAAGGAGGCAATTCATTACCAACGACAGAACCGTTTATTGCAGGATTATCAAAACCGTCTAACCAGACATTAAATATCCTGTTGCTTTCCGGGTCCGTGGGATCGAGGTCATTGTAGCTTTCAAAATCTTCCAGGATAAGGAAGTTGGCCGTAGTGAAGCTCCAGAGAGGACCCGTCCAGGGGCTGTCGGCATTGGCGTTATTGGCCTCATCAACACGCCAGTAGTAAGTAGTATTCCATTCAAGTTGTCCGGCATCATAACTTTCGGAACCAAGGCCGCCGCTGCTTTTAAGCTCCAGCGATTCTTCATCTGTGCCGAAATAGACTTCATGTGTATCGGCAAACACTCCCGGCACCCAGGTGAGGACGGGTGTTTGCGTGACATCCTCAGCACCTTTGGCCGGATTCGGGCTTCCGACTGCCCCATCGGTAGTAAAGCTCCAGACCTCGCCTTTATATGTATCGACGGCATCAAAGCCATCGATCCGCCAGTAATAAGTCTTTGCCATTTGAAGCGGGCCGGGAGAATATGTCGAACCTCCCTGTGAGAGACCAACAGTAGCGTCGTTGACATCGTCAAAGTTGTCGCCGAAGTACACGGTGTTTAATATAGAACCGAAACCTCCAGTCCATTTCAGAGCGGCATTCGTCGCTACAGACTCGGCACCATCAGCCGGGTCGGGTGCATACGCAGTTTTTGGAGGAACACTAAAGCTCCAGACAG
>JAVVFI010000336.1:0-6072 GCA_032250555.1 Sedimentisphaerales bacterium | reverse complement strand
GTACAAATATGCTCATATTTTGATTTTATCCCACAGGTTATAAGCCGTGTGTCTGAATGCATATTCACTTTAGGGTAGATTTCGAGCAGATAATATCATGCTTCAGAAGGATTTTTAATCGGCAGAGTGGAGCGTTGCCTGACAGGATTGTATCGCACGGGAAAGTCCGCAGGTCACAGCGGAAATGTTGTTTATCTCCTGGCTGGTAAGTTTATTTTCGGACGAACGATAAACCAGTACAAAGCCGAATGATGAGCCGGGCTGGCCCAGCGGGATGGTCACACCTGAGATTTTATTTAATCCAGTCAGATTGCCCTGGAGGCCCATTGCGAACATATCATCGATTGAGCATACTTTGTTGGATTTACAGATATTGTCCATCAGTTCCGGGGTGAAAGAATTTTCAAGATGCTGCTTTTCGAGAATGATCGGCTGATCACTTTCGAACATAAACAGCTCAAAGTTGTCCGATTGACGCAAAAAGAATGTAACATTTGCATCTGTGTTTTCCTCTTTAAAAAGTTGGACTACGGAGAATAAAAGGCTGTTCAGGTCTGTTATACCGATGATTGACTCATAGAAGTTCGCGATAAAGCTTATCGTTTTCAGACTTTTGATAAAATCTCTCTGGGCCGAAACGAAATCATTGCAGAGTATATCTATTTTTTTCGCCTGCTTTTTGCGTTTTTTGTTCAGCTTTTTAATGAGCAGACGCAATCTTCTATGTCGTTGTTTATCTTCCACGATTACCCGTTTATCTTGATAGTTCTCCGAAATTTACCTCCGCCGTTTTGCTTCACGAAGTGAAGAAATGCAGTGGTGTTACAGGTTAGATTCGGATTAACAAAAGACGGGCTTTAAGAATAAACGAATATAAAAGGGCCACGATTACGTAGCCCTATAAACAATCGGTTTTCAGTTTTGTGGATATTAGGGATAGTGTAAGATTTTATCTTACCTACAAGCAATTTAATTTATTGCAATCGGTTTGGCTGTGTTATCGGTCCTAAGCTGCTCCTACAGCGCTTTGGGTAATTAACCGACTCACACCCTGGCCGACGGTTACCTTGCGGGTCCGCATAGCGAAGTCGTCAACCTCTTCGACCTTCTCGAAGCCTACGACCATTGCATCCACGCAACCCGACTCAAGTGCAAATCTAATGGATTCATCGCGTTTTTCAGGGCTCTTTCCAAATCTTCCTTCGCCTATAATCTTCATCCCTATTACGGCCTTGCCTTGTTTGCGTATCGCTTTGAGGACTGCTCCTACCTTGGGTACATCCTCGACAGTCTTGACATCCATGCTCACCGCATATGGATTAATCCGTGCATGAACTGAATCGACCCACGGCTCATTGATACACCTCTCTAAGCCCACTAAGGAATGGCTTGAAACTCCATGTGCCCTGACCAGGCCTCTCTTCTTTAGCTTTGCCACGATGTTCATTTGATCATTAAGTTCCTCCGGCCATTTCTCGGATGTCACGCAATGGAATAAAATCAGGTCGATGTAATCGGTCTTGAGCTCCTTTAAAAAGCGTTCTACTACAATGTCAGGGCTTGGCCGTTCTGGTTCCGGTATCCCGCCATTGCGAAACCATATCTTGCTTGCAATTACGTAATCCTCGCGGCGCAAATTTTTCAATGCCCCGGCTAAAAATGTGTGCGTACCATATAAGTCAGCAACATCGAAAAGCCTGACGCCACGTTCATAGCACCCCATTGTCAGAGCATTAAACTTCTCTGTACCCATACGCGAATGATTCGATTGACGATTTCCGCCACTCATTCCCGTGCCAAGGCCCACGCGGGAAACCTTTATCTTGGTTTTTCCTAACGGGACAAGTTCGTATGGGTCATATTTCGTTGTTTTTTGCCTTGCTGCATTAAGGGCTCCTGTTCCTATGAGAACTCCACCCACCCCCGCTATTGACCTGGTCAAAAATTCACGACGTTTCATTTCCATCGTTTTCACTCCTTAAATATCTGTTTGCCCTCTGATTTTTCAATTATTTCATAATCAACCCGGAAAACCGAAGTCAGGCTGATAAATTTAAGGATATCTGAATCCACTCGATAACTCAAGAGGATTTTGTCTATACACAGTTCGAGTTAATACGCTCAGCTTTTTATCAGGTTCGCTGATGCAAGAATTATTCTGCATGTGCAGTGATTTCCAAGATGGCATAAAGCCAGTTTTGAGACGGTAAATTTTATTGGAAATGGGAATTTGTTTATTTCCCCGTACCCGATTGTAATATGTGGAAAGAAATTCTCGAAGCTCGATTTTTCAGGATAATTTTTAATCCAGTCCAAGGTTGATTGACTTGTCTGGGCCGAAGAAAGCACCATTTCCGGTCTTACATCATAGCTGAAATATTCTGACAGTTTCTTCATAACTTCTTCATGGAGTGATTGAAGTGCTTCTGTCTTTTCTATCTCCAGGACCGGGACTTTTTCACCTGCTTGATTTGTTTCGGTTTTGATGCCGACAGCGTTGAGCTGGCCTAATGAAGTTTCCTGGGCTATTGTTGTAAGAATTGTACCGATTTCATCTATATCTATGTCGTCAATACAACCCATAGCCAAAGAAATATGCGGCAGGCACCTCTCTCTATCCAAAACAATTTTGTGTGCGTATTGTTTCAGAAGTTCTTTGTTCGCAGAAATAACCTTATCCGCCATTTCTTCCTGTGGTAACAGTACAATGTCAACCGCTATTTCCGCCATCAGGCTAATCTCTGTGTAAAAAAATACCTTTTTTTAAATTAATTAAATTAGTTCAATATTTTTCAGCGGTAATCATCAGCCAGTTCGAACATGTTAAGTATTCGCTCGAGCGCATCATACGGGGATGTGCCGATATCTACTGTTAACTTGTCGTCTCTGTTGGAAACAGTAATCACGTTTCCAGCAGCGAACAGAATATTGCTGGCTGTCTGTTGGTGGTTCGTTCGGGTTTTGACCTGAAACGATGCCAGTGAAGGGTGTGCCAAAAACTGCACATCCATTGTAAGGGCGGCTATTGGCTGTCCTTTGCTGTTTTTACCAAGGTCACTTAGTCTGATGTTATACGTCTTTGGCTTGCCGGTGAGCAGTGCTACGGATGCGTGGCGATAATAGAAGTCACTCTGAGCCTGTGCCTGCCCGACTTTGGCGAGCTGCTCACTGGCTTCTGACGGCTGGTCTGCTCCCGGGCAGAACATGACTGTCGGCTGATGCGCCAGGTAATCTTTCAGCAGCAGTCCCAGTCCGACCGGAGCGCCGTCCTCAAGTGACAACAGGCTGGTCACGTCACCGGTGACCGTGTAGAAATTCGAGCCTGTAACGGGTCGGCCAGCCGGCCCGAATGGGATTGTGTCATCGAAGTCATCAGCATAGAGATGAATTGCCACTCCAACCTGGCGGAGATTTCCTGCACAGGCCATCCTCCGCGCGTGATGTTTGGCCTGGGTCAGTGCCGGTAATAGTATCGCAATCAACAGACTCAGGATACCTATCACCACCAGCAGCTCTACAAGAGTAAAGCCGGCACGGTTGCCGCTATGAACTTCCGATAGATAGTCAACTTTGCACATTTTATTTCTCGAACATAGTGATTGTAATACACTTTGTCCGATTATGTTCACAAAAAACTTTTATTCTGTCGAATCTGAAATCGGTTCCGGCAGCGATTCCGCCAGACGAACCTGGTCCAGATCCCAGAATCCACCCGGCATACCGGCCGCACGCAGGGCCACTCCTATGGCCTTGCCAGCCCACTTATCGTCGGGTTGTACCGTCGGCAGATACAAAGAGAAATCTATCGTTTGCGTTGAAGACAATCCTATTGCTTCTACCACATGGCTCGCAATGTCCACGGCATCGTTTCCTTCGCGATAGAAGAGCACAATTTCGAAGGCATCGACCGGCTCGACGCTCGATGGCGGAAATCGACCGGAGACTCCCACCGCTACTGTCAGGCGGTAGTTACAGCCTGCATTGTATATAGCGGTTAAGTCCTGTTCTAAGGCATTGCCCAGCTCAGAGCCAAGGAAGGCAAGCTGGTTTCCATCGGCATTGACTATATGATCATTGCTGTCTGCCGGAGTATTGGCGAATACACCTGTATTACTGCTGGCGAAAGTGTCGATATCGATTTCTGTCCACATATCAACAAGTGGTAATGCCGGAAAGCCGTTAGGGTCAATAAAGGGGGCTTCGAACGAAGCATTCTCAATGGGAATCGATACAGGGAATGATTCGACGAGTCTCACTTTATCCAGGTCCCAGAATCCTCCGGGCATACCGGCTGCACGCAGAGCAACACCTATAGCCTTACCCGCCCAGGCATCACCGGACTTGACAGTCGGCAGGTGCAGCGAGAAATCCACCAACTGCTGTGGAAAGAGACCAATAGCATCCACCGTCTGATTTATGATGTCCACCAATACATCGTTCACGTCACGATAGAAGAGCACCAGTTCAAGAGTATCCAACGGCTCTACAGTTGATGGTGGGAATCTGCTGGATATACCCACTGCTACAGTGAGATGATAATCACAGCCTACTATGTAATTGGCATTAAGGTCTTGTTCCAGACCGTTACCCAACTCAGAACCAAGGAAGACTAATTGGTTTCCGTCTGGATTGATAATATGATCCGTTTTGCCATCAGGAGTATTGGCGAATACTCCTGTATTAGTACTTCCCTCTGTATCATTGTCTGTCTCTATCCACGCTTCAACAAATGGTAAGGCCGGAAAAGCGTTCGGATCAACAAAAGGGGCCTCGAATGAAGCATTCTCTATAGGAATAGATACTGGCAGCGACTCAATAAGCCGTACATTATCCATATCCCAGAATCCTCCCGGCATACCGGCCGCACGCAGGGCCACACCTATGGTCTTACCAGCCCAGGCGTCACCGGACTGCACAATCGGCAGGTACAGCGAGAAATCCATCAACTGGGTTGAAGATAAACCTGTTGCTTCTACCGTCCGGCTCACAATGTCCACAACATCGTTCGCATCACGATAGAAGAGCACCAATTCGAGGGCATCGATCGGTTCTATGCTTGATGGTGGAAATTGGCTGGAGACACCCACCGCCACTGTCAGACGGTAATCGCAGCCAGTCTTATACATAGCGGCCAAATCCTGTTCAAGGGCATTGCCCGATTCAGAGCCTAAGAAGACCAGTTGATTTCCATCGGCGTTGACTATGTGATCCGGATTACCCGCCGGCGTATTTCCGAACACGCCTGTATTGCTGCTGGACAGGGTATCGAGGTCGATTTCCGTCCACTGGTCAACGAATGGAACTGCTGGAAAGCCGTTGGGATCTATTGCAGGCGCTTCGAACGAGGCATTTTCTATCGGAATCGATGCCGACCAGGCAGGAATTGCGGCCCATGAATCCATTAGTACCAGCAAAGTTAAGCAGATAACCTGACGCAATATACATTTAAATATTCTTTTCTCACCCATGATAAAACAATCACCTTTCTTAAAAAAAATAAAGTTACATAACGAAATATAATCATACACGTATAAAGATGGAAAATCAAGCAAAAATGGGGTTTATCTGCGTATTGAAGGCATGTGTCGCTTCAGAATGTGAACAAATTTTTCACCGGTTCGTAATATTCTGTAGATTACTCTCCTCCTTCAAGAATAAAGGGGGGTGGATCACAAACGCTCCCCTTTATTTTCCTCAAAAGCTTGTTCCTGGAAAACATCAAATATTTAGCGGATAGTGATTCTTTGAAATGTGTGTTCTATTCAACAGGCAGATAAATTGTTACGGTTGTTCCGCTGCCGGGCTTGCTTGTAATGTTCAGTGAGCCTTTATTGAGTTTTATGAAGCGGCTGGCGTAGGCAAGCCCCATACCGCGTTTTCGACCTGCCGCTTTTACCGAGAAAAACGGCTGAATTGCTTTTTGAAGGGTTTCAGTGTCCATTCCACAGCCGGTGTCGCTGATTTGCAGTGTTATCGAATCTCCGGACTCGGCGGCTTCAGCGGCGATTTTTATTGGTCCGGGTTTTTCACCGTAGGATTCAGCGGCATTTGAGATAACGTTTGCAATTGCTG
>JAVVFI010000335.1:0-6092 GCA_032250555.1 Sedimentisphaerales bacterium | reverse complement strand
TCACAAATTTAACTGTTTGTAACAAAGGATGCAAACGGAAATAGAATACCAATTGAAAGCAATACAGAATCCTTCTCAAGCAAAAACGGCGTGATTAAGGTTCCCCAAGGTTCGGCCTTAGGGATATAGATTGATTCTGGTTATATTAAAACACATAAGATTTTATACGGATAAATCAACCCAGCAACTATAGCTCAAGCTACCACTTTCTTTGTTTTATTATAATAATCCTTCACTGCTGGATTACTTTCTGGTATCGACGACAAATCTTAACTCATAGCTTATTACATGGTTGAGTAAATTGGGCTCATCCGGGAAATACTTTGTTACATTAGGTATTCGGACGATCGATTCGCTCCGGGCGAAACAACATTATCAAGAATTACTCCCTCATTCGCAGATAATACGGCTGCCGGAAACAACAAAACCATAGCACCAATATTAAAAAACTTATTTCTGTCTTCACCGCTCGTTTCTTCTCAGAGATTTCAGCACATCTTTCACGCGAGGATACAATCCGGCGGCATTCCGATAATAGATTTTTTCCAGAACGTCGGCCGGAAGAGCTAATCCTCTGGTTTCTGTACCGCCGAAGAATCCGCCTTTGACAACATTGTCAGTCTCCAAAAGCTGAAAGGCACGGTAGTAGCTTTCTGCGACTTGCCTGTATTTGCCTCCTGCCGGCTGGCCACCGATATCGGTACCGAAGAGAATCCTGTCGGCGTATTTTATCATAAAGTTCCTGAGCTTGTCTCTGTCCATGCGATTAAACTGTTGGAACCGTGCTCCCAGGTCAACGTGAACATTCGGATATGTTTCTAATACGTACATCAGATAATCCAACTGCTCATCCGAATTGAAATGGTCGAGCATGTGAGCGTTGACGACCTTCAATTTCGGATACCTGTCGAGAACTCTCTCCCATGCATTCTGCGCCTCCCAAAACTTAACCGGATCATCGCACCAGCTCGTCGGATACGGCTGCGAAATGTGAACAGATGCTCCAACCATCCCAATCTCTTCCATTTTACTAAAAGTGGCATCATTCGCTGGCCTATCAATTAGAGGGGATACTCCGACCCATATTTTATATCCGACAATTCCCTTTTTCTGCCACTTAGATAGTTCTTCAGGTGGATATCGCAGCCCATCAGATATCTTGAAGTCATTGATACATGGCAGAAACCTTCCTTTGTATAGCTTACTTGCCGCATCCAGGTACTCTTCTTCTGTCCCGTCTGCTTGCCTCATAAAATTGAGGTCTATCCATGCCGCAAGATTGATGCCGTACTGTTCTTTGAGAGCTTGGCTTACCTTAACATAATGTTCCATCCGCTCGACAGTACCGACATGAGAATGCACATCCACCCTCGGAATGGCGGAAATGGCGTTCTTATCCCGGGCGAGCAGAGATTCCGAATAGCACAAGACACAAACGCATAAAAAGACAATCACTAAGCTTGGTTTAGCCATGATAGATACTCCAGTCCTACTTGTTAGTATTACGCTGCAAACCGCTTCATTTCACCGGGGCTGCATCAGGTGCCTTCCAGTCAAATGGCAGCTTGGCGTACGGATAGTTCCAGTTGTCGAATCTTCGATTCGTTTTCTTATTAAAAAATTGTTTATCAGCAAAATCCAACAAGGCCGCCCAATCCTCTTCGTTTTGAGCGTGCTTACCGTTGCGCCAGTACAGTCCCATGCGATCTCCGGCATCCAGCCATTCGAAAACGACTTGGGCGGCGCGATGCGTCAACTCTGTTCCATAAGGATTGGCCCAGTAGTCTTGACGGGCATGACAGTTGACAAAAGCCCGTGGGGCGATCACTACTTTGGCGAAATGCGCATCAAATGGCAGGCGATCTTCCTTCTCGGCAAACTGAAAATACCGTGGGCCGAACCAATGCTCGTTTCGTCCAATATGATGCCCGATTGTCTGGGGTTTCTGCCCCTCCTCGAAGTAGCGCAAGCTGCCCGTGCCGCCGGTACCGGACGAATTTGGGGCCGTAATGACAATGCGGTCATCATAGATACCGGCGCACAACGCCGCCTTGCCTCCGCGCGAATGTCCGGTCGCAACTACCTTGCTCATATCGGCCATGCCCAATTGGTCCAGTGCGTCCAGCACAACACCGTGACCCAAGGCCCAAACGGCGAGGGCGCCCCAATCGTATTCCGGATAAAGAGGATAGACGCCGGCTGTTCGTCCTTCTTTCTGGACATCTGATGCTAAATCCGTGCGATGAAACCGGCAGAGAAGATAGCCGCGTTTGACGGCTTCGGCCCCAGGATCAAAACTTTGAGAAAAATCGGATGCACCGAATGAGAGGCGGTCGTTCTTAATTATGATTGGGTAGCATTTTTTAATTGAAGGGCGTACGATTAGAAAGCGGCACGTGACACTTTTTCCTTTGCGGCGAAACGTCAGCGTATATCGCTCCTCGACTCCCTTCCCATTATAACACGGTTCTGAGCTAACTTGCCTGATTTCAATCTTCTTGGGCCGAGGCGGCATGTGGCCGTACAGATAATGCGCCAGCATTGCTTTGATATATTTACGCTCTTTCCGCCAGTCTTGAAATGTTTTGACCCGCTTGCCGTCAGGCATTAAGAACGGATCAGGCAATCCTTTCTGAAGCGGCAGGTTCTCGAAATTCGAAAAATCATACTCAGTCTTATCCTCCGCGGCCCACGCAGAAGGGATTCCCAGGAAAACGGCGGCAACAAGGACCATCGTAATACAGCTTGGTACATACCGCCGGATGTTCCAGGTATTAACATTCATTATACCATCATCCCTTCCGGGTTATTCAGCATTTCCCATACGATTTCTACTGGCTCCGGCGCCTTGCCGTTACCGCGCCCTCGTAATATCTACTCCACCGAATTCAAGTCCGGAGTGCATGTTCAGCGCATAGCAATTAGTCGGACATGCCGCTGTCTTTTTATACATGAAGCATTCCTCGGTACGCCTGCTTACTGAATTCCACTGAGAATCCTTCGGGCTCTTCGCTTGATGCCGTTGTTCCTTGATTTTTCAACCACCATTTGCAGCACTCCCCGGCGCTTGTCCTTGGAAATCCCGCTGACATCCTCGCTGGTAATTTGGACCATGGCTGAATAGGCTTCCTCGACTACCGCCGAATCTTCAGCGAATGTCGTCAACAGCTCCAGAGCACTTGAACTCGGCGCTTCTCCTAAAACAGCGATAGCCAGCCGCTTCTCCTCGGGACGCTTGATATAGGATAACAAGTCCACAATCCTGGTCACCTTTTGTTCGTTGCTGAGCTTATTAGTGCCGCGTACGTACTGGAAGTAACCGCGCAGACCCAGCACCTGATGGGACATCTTCTCAGCCGATGTAGCCAAACTCAACAAAACTCGCCCTGCCTCGCTGTCTTGCGGCCAATTATTCGGCCAATTCGATAAGATTCGCACGGCCTCGTCCTGGGCGGGAGACTCATCGCCATCAATGGCGGATTTAACAGTCGCAAGCGCTTCGGGCCCACCGATAATGGCCAATGCGCGAAGCCCGATCATTTGGAGTTCATTGTCACGGCTTTGCGTCAGGGGTCGCAGGTGCGGAATGCACTTCACACCGCAACGGCCGCTGATCGCTAACAGAGCCTTTCTGATGCCGGTTCGTTCCGTGGAATTATTAGTCTCTTGAAGCAGCTTGACGAGATCGGCCGTCTGCTGCTCTTGGCCGATGATACCGATCGTCTCTACGGCAGCACCTCGAATCCCGGCATTAGTATCGTTAAGGCTTGGCACGACCGCAGGAAGGGCCTCGCTGATTTGTCTCTGGCCGGCCAGTTCGATTAGAACCTGCTGCAGTTTGCCTTCCGCTTGCGGCAGGCGGGCTATCAGGTCGGCATCTACGTCTTTGCCGGGCAGTCTGACTAATGTTTCCATTGCTGCTTGTTCCAGCTCGGCATCGTCCTCGGTTACGGCTTCCAGCAATATCGGCACGCAGGTGACATCACCCAGGCGAATCAGGAGATTGATGGCTGTGATGCGCAGGTCCTTTGAACTGCTCTTAGCCGCCTCGTGAATGGTTGGTTTTACTGCAGAGTCGTTACGGTCTGCCAGGGCTAAAAGCAGCAAAGGACGCCGGTCTGTACTTAAGCGGTCCAGTTCGGATGCCAATGCCTTGGTAACATCTCGACCGGGAAGCTCGCGCGCCGCGCGTAATCCGATGCCGAGTTTCTCTTTGTCTTCCGATTGCAACTGCTCTATCAATAGCGGCACACCCGCAGACTTCCGGCCCAGAATAACGCCGCGGATTGCTTCCAGATGCCTCTGTTCCGGTACCTCCGCTTGGCGGACCCTGTCGTATAGCATAATAGCTGTGGCAGTCTTCTTGTTTTCCAGGAGCCATTCCGCACATAGAATGCAGCCTTCGGCCACCGCCGAACGAACACCCGCCGGCGCATCGGCCAGGGATTGCATCAGTGCTTTGGCTGCATCTTCGCCACCGATGTGTCCCAATGCTGCCGCGGCGGCAGATACGACACCGGCGTTGGAATCGTCGAGTTTCTGCACAAGGGTATTGACGGCGCGAACATCACGACGCACGCTAACTGAATTGATCACTCCAATAAGCAGACGTCCCTCTAACGTACCCAGCGCATCGCGTAAAGCAGCATCGGCGGCCGGTCCGGGGATTGCTTCGAGAGTTATCCTTGCCCAGGACGACAATTCCTTATCTGCTAATAGTGGTGCCAGCGCAGAGACGGCTTGTTCGGTGCCGTAGATAGCTAATCGCTTACAGGTGATAGCTTTCTCACTCTTGGGAGCGTCTGACTGAAGCACGGCGATCAAGTCGCCTTCTGTCATGTTAGTAGCAGGCCCGGGGATATCTTGAGCTGCGGTCAAGCCCGACGCAGCAACAATAATGACAATAATACACCAGGTGAAATATCGTTTCTTTTTTATCATGATTTACCTCGTAATTTACCTCGTAATTTAGGTTATTTCTTTCGTAAGATTCAGACGCTATATTCGCCATGGTTCCCGTAATGCCTCGGAACGTAGCCGATTGGCCTGCTCGTCACCAATAAATTCATTTTTCTTCGGGTCATACTTGACCTTGCGGTTAAGGTACAAAGCGATATTAGCCGCATGACACGCGATATGCGCCCAGCATGCCGCGTCGGCATTGGCCCGGGTCAGGGCCCGCGTCTTGACACAGTCCAGGAAGTCACGAATGTGAAAGTCAGCGGGATAGCCTGGTATCTTGGTTCCTCTGCGGAGCAGCAGCGATTGAGAACTCGCGCCGAACTCCGCATCGTCACCCGTCTCGATCCAACCCGTTTCGCCTTCGAAACGGACCGGACACGAGCCCATTGGAAGCCATCCGTCATTACGCAGCACCAGTTTAACGCCGTTGGCATAGCGGGCGTGAAGTTGATCACCTACCGGTTCATACTCCACCGGCGCCGTGTCGTCGGCATTGTTGGCCATCTGGCACAGGTCAACGCAGTGAGAACCCCATTCGAGACAACCGCCTCCGACCAGGCCGCCTCCTTTTTCGAAGTGAAAGGCGTTCATAAGTTTGCGGGTGTAGGGTCGCCAGGCGGCCGGCCCGAGATACATGTCCCAGTCAACTTCCTCTCGGGGCGGTTCGGGCTCAGCCGGAAACCAGCCGCTCATCTTGGTTCCGAGACCGCCGGGGTGAGCGTGGAGTGTCTGCAGCGGGCCGAGCTTTCCGGCCCGGGCCAGCTCTATTGCATACATGAAGTTGGGTAGGCTGCGGCGTTGCGTGCCGGCCTGGAACACGCGGGCCGTGCGGCGAAAGACATCTGCCAGCAGCAGGCTCTGGGCGATATTCTTCGTACAGGGCTTTTCACAGTAAACGTCTTTGCCTGCCTTCGCTGCCATCGTAGCGGCTGTCACATGCCAGTTCGGTCCGGTCGCAATCAGCACGGCGTCGATATCGTCACGGGCGAGTAGCTCGCGCATGTCGATGTACGTATCGCAGTCTTTGTTACCGTTGCGGGCATCGACCATGTCCTTGGCACGCTTGCGGTTGTCGCCGCGCACGTCACAGACGGCAATGCACTTTAAATCAGTCGCCTGAAGGAAGCAGC
>JAVVFI010000334.1:0-6136 GCA_032250555.1 Sedimentisphaerales bacterium | reverse complement strand
CAACTTGTTGCGGGGAGCTTCAAAAGTAAAAAACACTGATGAGATGAGTAGTATCGAATGGATTTAGAGAACGCCTGCAAATCTTCAATAACGGTTAAGCGTACAAATTATCGATTACCACTTGATATTTAATATGTGGAGTTCAATAAGGAGCCTGTTCTCGACTCCACCTACAAACAAATGTTTTTAAAAAGTCAGACTGTTGATGATTACGAATAAAAGAAAGTAACGGCCACGCTTATGGATTGCGCCGCTCCCTGTCACCAATTTATCGCGTTCGAGTGCCGAGCTCACTAAGAGGATAAAGCCGCAACCGCCTGCCACCAATCGCCAGTGTTTGACTGTCGGGTGAAAACGCCAGATCAACACCCCCGAAATAGCCCGTATTTCCGACCAGCTCATCGATCGATACAGTGACTATTTCCTTCCCTTCATCGAGATTCCAGAGCCGCAGGTCACTGCGTTCGATTGCCGCTGGGATAAGCAATACGTTCGGCAGCAGGGCCTGCATCTGGGCTAGCAAGGCGACCGCCAGATACTGGCCATTGGGCGACACCGCGATACCACCGCCGGTAATCGTCGGGAGCCCTGCGGCAAATCCGAAATTCGCATTCTGGAGTTTGATTTCCTGATCGGAGTGAAGGTTCCAGGCACGGATCGAGTAACCTAATCCATAGTTGCAGGCGGCCACTATTCTGCTCCCATCGCGAGTAAGACTGTAAACGGGCAGAAGCCTGCTGGCGCACTCACCGGGCAACCGCCGGGCTTGGCTGGTGTTTCGGTCCCAAAGATAGATTGTTCCAAACCCGGAGCTCTTCTCGCGAAGTCTAAGAACAGCGATCCGGCCATCGCTCGACCCGCCGGCAGCGGCATCTTGAGCCAACCACGTCGCCGTCGTAAGGCCCATTACGGCATCCCAGAAGGGCGGTGGTGGAATGTCCTCGAGCCGTTCCCAGTTGCGGCTGTCCCAACGCTGCTGCACTCCATTCCAGCAGAGCGCGGAAAACTCGGCCCCGTCGGCGGAGAAGTGGGCCTCCAGTAGTCCCGAGCTCCGGTAGCCTGGAACAATGGCCCATTTCCGCGCCCACAACCACCCGCCTTGGGGTTTGCTGGTCACGACGGCATCGCAGCACAGGTCAGGGATCGTCTGCCCCGTCCGCAGATCCCAGATCTCAACCCTTTGAATATCATCTCTGGCGGCCTCGGGAGAGTCAATATGAATATGACCAGTTGGAGTCTTGTTGCTAAGGAAATCATCGATCCAGCCTTGGTGTGCCTCGATAACAAGAAAATGACCACTTGGGGAGAAGCTCAACCTTCGTGGACGACGCGTCGGCTTAAGGCTGTTGATTGGTGTCAGATCTAAGCTGCGGAAGATCCGGACCAGATCACTGCCGGAGTCGTAGGTTGCAAGCATTGAACCGTCAGCATTGAACACTGGAGAGGAAAAAGTTCCCCAATTTTCTACCTGAGCAGTTTCGACGGCGGCGCTTCGTTCCTCGCGCGGGTGCAATGGGACAGTTGACACAGGAACGGGTACGCAGCCTGTGACAACAAATATCAGATAGAGAAAGCATAATTTCGACCAAGGTTTGGTGAGCATAAATACCTGATAGTATTGCCTCACACATAGTGAGCACTGATGACCCATTTATATTTCTACCACAAGTCAAGTTAGAGTTCAGCCATTTTTGTTCATTACAGATTGAAGATGTTGTATAAATTGGTAAAATAAGAAAAACAACATTATAGGAAGAAATACAGAAAATAGCGGAAGAAATTCGAAATAAAAACATATAACAAATCACTCAACCCGAGCATCTTCCGCGATAAACTTTCAAAAATTTGCAGGCGGAAGGTAAAAAATATCATTGACACCAGATACCAGAACTCTCAGTCTTCCTGTAACTCCCCATTGGCCATGTAGGGGAAATGATCCGAGGGATAACGGCCGGCCATCGAATCCCTGATAATTACCGCATCCGTGACATGGAAATGAGAACTTGCCAGAATCCAGTCCATCCGTGTCTTCTTCGGAATCCCGTCGAATCCGTGATTGGTGAAGCTATCTCTATTCTCCTTCCGTTTGAGGATCTGCCATGTGTCGCGGAGTATTGTCTCGGGCGCGGTCAATACCTCATGGACCGGTGATCCAGGATTGTCGTTGAAATCTCCCATTACAATAACCGGCTCGTTCCGGCATTTTGACCAGTCAGCGATAATTTTTGCCTGGTTGTAACGGGCCTCGACACCTATGTGATCCAGGTGAGTGACCGCCACCCATAGATGGATGCCCGATTTTTTTTCACAGAGTTTTGCGTAGCTCATCATCCGCGGAAATGCACTATCCCAGTCTTTGCTGAGATGGACATGGGGCGTCTTTGAGAGCCACTGCTCCTTTCCCTCCAGAACTTCAAACTCGTTGCGTTTGATGAAGAGCGTGGGACACTGTGAAACGTCGTCCGTGATGCGGTCGGGAATATGGATTTCATAGGCCGGGAGAGTTTCCTTGAGATACGAAAGCTGAGACCGCTTGCCTTCCTGCGTTCCCAGTATGGAAGGCGAGTATTTGTCGATAATCTGTGTGACAAGCTTCCGTCGATATGACCATCCGTTCAGCCCGTCACTGTCGTTTTCGAAACGAATATTAAAGGTCATGAATCTCATGGTCTGTCCGAATTCTTCTCTATGATTGGAATTTGCCAGAGTAACTATCTCAGATTTCTATTTTTCTCGCAATCCGTAATTCTTGAACAAGGAGTTCATACAGCAATGGTGCATGATATTTAAACACCTTTTATATAACGCAAGCCCTTAGCCACTATGGATCAACGGCAAATCTAAATTTTCATTCTTTACAAATGAATACTTTGCCGATAAGGGAGGGGGGAATGTTCGCCTGAAGGTGAAGAACGCGGCGGCTTTATGCGGGAGGGATCGTGTTTGGATACATTCTGATTTCAGTCTTCACAGTGCTCCATATTTACGTCTTCGGGCGAGCCGCTTCCGTGCCATTTGTGAAGCGTTTCATACACCGTAATCTTCTCATGGGATTGGGAGTGGGCCTCTGGGCGATTCTCTTCCTTGCCGTTCTTTCTCACCATGGCGGATCGGGTATCCTGGGCATAATGCTGGAGTTGTTCGGCATGAACTGGATGGCCGTATTGTTCCTGCTCTGTGTCCCTCTCCTTGCGGTCGATCTCATTACCGGATTCGGTTTTCTCCTTTCCCGCTTCGCTCCTTCGCTCAGAGGGTGGGCTCTTGTCATTGGGGTGGCGCTTTCGGTAATCGGATTCATTCAGGGTTTTCGGCCACCGGTGGTGCAAAGTTATGAGGTTAGCCTTCCCGACATTTCCAGTGAAATGGACGAGACGGTGATTATTGCCATGTCCGATCTGCACCTTGGCTCTCTGCTTGGAGAGAAATGGCTCGCAAAACGGGTAGCCCAGGTGCAGGCAGAGCGGCCCGACCTCATTGTTCTGCTCGGTGACCTCTTCGAAGGACACGGCACGCCACAGGGCCCGCTGTTTCAGGTCCTCCGTCGCCTCTCTGCACCCCTCGGGGTCTGGGCCGTTTCCGGCAACCATGAGTCTCACGGTGGGGGCAATGGGAATATGACGCTCACCGATGCGGCCGGGGTTCAGTTGTTGCACGACCGTTGGGTCGAGGTCCGTCCCGGTTTCGTTTTGGCCGGGGTCGACGATCTTACCTCCAGCCGACGATCCGGCAGTGCTGTCGATCATGTTTCTAAAGCTCTTGCGGATCGGCCTCCCGGGGCTACCGTTCTTTTGTCCCACACGCCGTGGCAGTTTGAGGAGGCGGCAAGGGCCGGCGTGGGCCTGATGCTTTCCGGTCACACCCACGGCGGACAGATCTGGCCCTTCGGTTATCTGGTTCGCCTCTTCTATCCGCTCCTTGCGGGACGATATGAGGTGGCGAACATGCCCGTCATTGTCAGCCGTGGTACGGGGACATGGGGGCCGCGCATGCGGCTCTGGCATCGTGGCGAGATACTCCGTGTGACGTTGCGCCGCTGAGAGGAGATATTTTATAGATTTAAGTACGTTCTTACTCATCATATTGGTATCAATGCCACCTTCAATATGGCAATTTCCTTTTACACTTCGACGGAAAAATTCATTAGGTGAATGTAATGGTTAACATATGGGTGGAATTGTATCTTCGAAAGAGGGGTTTCCATGGCTTCGTTGCTTGCCGTTGATCTCGGTGTGAGGACCGGGCTCGCCCTCTATGGTCAGGATGGAAGGCTGAAATGGTACCGGTCCCGGAACTTCGGCACCGTCGAGCGGCTCCGGCGCGGTGTGCACGGATTGCTCGGCGATGTTCCTGATCTTGTCTGGCTTGTCCTCGAAGGGGGCGGAGAGTTGGCCGAGATATGGGAGCGCGAGGCGCGGCGACGGTCTGTGGCCGTGACCAGAATCAATGCTGAAGTGTGGCGTCAGAAGTTTCTCTATCCCCGGGAGCAGCGAAGCGGAGGAGACGCAAAAATAAAAGCCGTCCAAATGGCACACCGGGTAATACTGTGGTCCGGTGTTCAAAAGCCCACGTCGCTGCGGCATGATGCCGCAGAGGCTATTCTCATCGGTCTCTGGGGGGTGCTGGATGCAGGATTGCTGATCTCCCTGCCGCCGGAGTTGAGGCGGTGATTCCCTGACTAAACCGGCCGGAACTGGCAGTTAGACTATACTGATACCACTTCCTTTACTTCGGGTATAGCGCTTTTAAGGCGTTTTTCGATACCCATTTTGAGGGTCATCTGTGACATGGGACAGCCGCTGCATGCCCCCATAAGTTTAACCTTGACGGTTCCGTCTTCACTCACATCTATCAGTTCGACATCTCCCCCGTCGGCTTGAAGATGGGGCCTGATGTTGTCAATCTCTTTCTTTACCTGTTCTTTCATGTTGTTTTTTCCTCCGTTCATAAATGGTCGAGCTTTCTGTACTAAAATATGGTTTATTTTCGAATTGTCAAGGCAAAATCGATGCTGGATTGTCATTGACAGGGGACGACCTTTTCCCTATCATCCCACTTTCGCACCCCCGCGTGCCATAAAAATATTGAGATGAGAGCGGCAATGAAAAATCACAATTCCAGACTGATCTGGAGAATCAGCGCGGCAACACTCTGCCGAGTTGTCCTCAATACGGCCCGCCGGTTTGTCTACCCCTTTGCACCTGCCCTCTCGCGGGGCCTCGGTGTCCCGCTTCCCGCCGTTACATCTCTCATAGCGGTTAATCAGTTTACGGGTATCCTGGGCCCTTTCTTTGCTCCCTTGGGGGATCGCTGGGGATACAGGATTATGCTTCTCGTCGGGCTGGCGCTTTTATCGCTGGGGATGCTGGCAGCAGGACTTCTTCCATTTTACGGGGTGGTCCTTATTGCCCTTTTTATGGCCGGTCTCGGTAAAAACATTTTTGATCCAGCGATCCAGGCCTATGTCGGGGATCGCGTGCCTTATGCAAGGCGCGGGTTTGTAATCGGGATCATGGAAATATCCTGGGCCGGCAGCGCCCTTGTCGGTATCCCGCTCATGGGCCTTGTGATCGAGCATATGGGCTGGCGGGCTCCCTTCTTTGTTCTGGGCGGATTGGGATTGATGGGTCTGGCAGTCCTCGGAGCGTTGATACCTGCTAAGAGTGGCAGGCAGAAGGGTTACAATACCCCTGTTAACCCCTTCGCTGCCTGGCGGCAATTGGCCGGGAATCGTACCGCCCTGGGTGTGCTCGGTTCTTCATTTTTTATCGCTATCGCAAACGACAATTTTTTTGTTGTCTATGGGGCATGGCTTGAGGGCGGGTTCGGACTGAGTCTCGTCGCTCTCGGAATGGCAACAACGGTTATCGGCGTGGCTGAGCTTCTGGGCGAGGGGCTGACGGCATTCCTCTCCGACCGGCTCGGGCTGCGTCGCTCGGCGATCATAGGGCTTGTCCTTTCGGGATTCAGCTATGTCCTGTTACCGCTGTGTGGCTCGACCCTGGCGATGGCCCTGGTTTCCCTCTTCATAATATTTGTAACCGTTGAATTTACCATCGTTACCAGTCTTTCGATTTGCACCGAGGTTCTGCCGGGAGTGCGGGCGACCATGATGTCGGGCTATGTGGCGGCAGCCGGC
>JAVVFI010000333.1:0-6229 GCA_032250555.1 Sedimentisphaerales bacterium | reverse complement strand
TAACATCATCCGCGCCGAACACCGGATGACTGACCGTTCGTCCCCCAATTCGCACTCGTCCTTCCAATTGTACAGCAACTGGCCGACCGGGCGTATTAGCCGGCGCTGTCAGCGTCATCCGGACACTATCGCGTCCGGCGGGAATCAAGCCGCCGTTTAGCTTAAAGCCGGCAGAGGCGTCTTTCAACACAACTTCAATCTCCCCGTCGAATCCATCTTTCCTCAAAGCATAGACGCTTATTGGAACAATACCCCCGGCCGGCATGCTTATGTTCGAAGGTGTCACTCGCAGCGCAAAATCATTCCGCGGGGCCGTAATGCGCAACCGATAGCCATACGCATCCCCTCCATGGTTTTGCGTATCGGACAGATGAACATAGTATGTCCCATTTGTTGGCAGCTTGGCCATTACATAAGAATCGGCGTGGTGTGTAAGTAATCCCATCATATTTGTATGCAGGTGACTTTCCTTGAGTACATGGTCATCATTCCACTCCAGCACCTTACCTGAAGCATCAGTCAACCGTAAAAGTGAGTCCAAAGGAGAATTCAACCGTCTCCCATAAACTTCCGCCACTACCTCATCCCCGGCCCGACCACTCAGCCGGAATACATCGACATCGCCGGGCCGCCCAATCCGGCCGTTAATGATTTTCGGCATAGCAATATTTTGCGCGCTCACTACCGTATCGTTGGTTTCGGTCTCAGTGCATTCGGGTAGGGTATCTACCGCATAAGAAATGGAATTGGAAACCTTATTTCCCGTACTGTAGGCCGCATGACGGATACAGTCGCCGCCGGCTTTGGTATCCAAAGGTAAACTGGTCTTGGGAAGGTTCCATCCTGAAACTAAAGCTTCGGTTTTAACCCCCTCCTTACCGCCTAACGGGAAAGCCTGTGTAATAAAAGGACGCTCGCTCACCGCAATACGATAAACAAAATCCTCCCGTCCGCGATATATGGAATCACGAATCTCAAGCTCGTATTCAGCATCTCTCGGAACCTCGTAAAAAAGAACAGGGTCGGGATTAAAACGGTAATCATCCGCAAAAGCCAGTTCCTTTCCCACAGCATCATAGAGAGCCAGCGTAGCCTGAAACCAGCCGGGAACAGCATCAGCAAGATATGGTATCAAACTTCGGGCATGAGCTTCAATAACAAGCTTTTGTCCCCTGCGCCCGCGGAAGCGGAATCGATCAACATCACCAGGCATTATCTGCCCGTTAAACAGCACAGGCGGCTCATAAGCCTTTCCCTTCGGTAAATTCGGCACCCTCAATAAAGTCGGCAGTTCTTGATAAGCCTCTTTGTTATTGGGTTCCAGTTCAAGAACTTCCGGCAGCGCCCCCACCTGAAAGACCACCGGATTAGTCAAAGCTGTCTTGGTTCCGAGACGAAGTTCCCTCTCACCGGCTTCGGCGTCAGGATCGATAACAATTTCAATCAGCACCGTCTCTGCAAGCTGCCTGTTCATCTGTAGTTTAGTCCTCGGAAAAAACAGAACATTCGAAATATGAGCCAGCTCTCGAATGCTCTTATCTTCCAGGCCAAACAATAAAGGATGGTCCGGCAGTTTTACTTCCTCTTTCTTCTCGGCATCGTCCTTCTTCTTAGCCGCCTCAGCTTTTTCCTTGGCCTTTCTTTCAGATAACCTTCTCGCGATACTATAACTATTACTGCTTCCGCCCGACATTTCAGATAAACGTTGGTCTCGGATTTCTTTCATGCGCTCCTGGAGCAGCTCGCGTTGTTCTCTCTGTATATTTCTGGTTGGCCTGATATATTTTACAACAGAACCATGTACCCCTTTACCGGAAATATATACATTAGTGACACCTCTGAGAACCTGCCCCCCCGCCGTTATCGTAATGACCGTCCCCTGCCGTCCGCCGCCGGGATAGAGATAACCGATATGCGGTTCATTACTTTGCGTCTGGCCCTGTGCTGTCACAGCACATACTGCCAGAATCAAAAAAATCAGCTTTCGAATATACGACATCATTTTACTCTTGCGTTTACACAATCTCTCTAAGCCGTCCACCGCTTTCCTCCGTTGAAGGCATAACCTTTAAATCCCAACCGCGCGGATTCGGTAGTGGGCCATCCGGGTCGATACCGAGCAGCTCATACATACTGCCCAGCAGGTCCTCCGGATAAACGGGACGGTCAGCCACTTCCATGCCCTTATCATCCGAGGCTCCAACAACATGGCCTCCTTTAAATCCGCCGCCGGCAACCAAAGCGCTGAAGCATTTACCGTAATGCGATCGCCCCCCGTTCCAGGGCGAGCCCCACTGGATTTTCGGACCCCGTCCAAACTCACCGCTCCACCAGATAATCGTACTATCGAGCAATCCGCGTTCGGATAAATCCTCCAGCAGCGTTGCCATACCGGCGTCCATTTCCGGCAGCTTGCGGCCCATAGCTTGAAAATGCTGTTTGTGCGTGTCCCACCCCTTGTAGTTGATAGCAATATATGGCACACCATGTTCGACCAGCCGGCGAGCCATCAGGCAGGACTGGCCGAATGTGTTCCGCCCGTACTTATCTCGAACTTCATCATTCTCCGTTGATAAATCGAACAGCTTCCGCCCGTCACCGAACATAACGTCATAAGCATTTTTCTCACATTGATCGAGCTTTTTAAAGTTCGGATTTTGCGGTATGGCCTCCCCGAGCGTATCCAGCTCATGCAGCAATTGACGCCGTTTGCGCTGGCGGTCATCTGAAATACCTCGTGCAACAATCCCCTCAACCTCGAAGACGGATCTATTAGGATCGCCGCCGGTCGCAAATGGTTTATATAGCGGCCCAAGAAATCCCGCCTCGGAAAAACGCCCCTGAGGCTGAGTCAAAACTACATACGGTGGAACAAGACCCTTATAACCATTTTCTTTTCCCTTAAACCGTGACACGACCGCGCCCACACAGGGATAAACCAGCCGCCCGGGTTGACGCCCTGTCTGAACTATATAAGAAGCCGTTTCATGCCCGTTATTGCCATGTGTCATGCTGCGGATAATGGAATACTTGTCAGCCTGCTTTGCCAGCAGCGGCAGCATTTCGCATATTTGAATACCATCTGCGTTCGTGGAAATCGGATTCTTATAAGGTCCGCAATAATCGTTACCTGCACCCGGCTTCGGATCAAACGTGTCTATATGGCATGGCCCGCCCCACATCCATATCTGGATAACACTCTTGGCCTTAGGACGCAAAGCCGAAGACCTCGCAGGTCGGCTCAAAGAGCCGGTCAGTGCCAGCCCCGCCGCTCCCACAAGCCCCCTTCTCAGCGCTTCGCGCCGGCTAATGTGATCTGTAATTTTTTGCTTTTCCATATTATCATTTCCTGACTTTTCATCAGATGTCCAAAACAGCGGCATCCGACCGGCTCAATGCCGGTATAGAAATTCTTTGCTGTTTATTAACGCCCAGGCCAGATCATTAGCGCCCAACCGTGTGCCTATTCCCTTGGTTTCAAAATATTTTTCAGCGGCCGCTAATTCTTTCTGCATCGGATAACGTGACAGAATATTCAGATAGATCATGCCTATCAGCACCTCACGCTTTCCCTTCGAAGCCTTGATTAATCCATTCAGCCGCTTGCTGCGTTCGATCTTGGTTTGAACATGGCTCGAATTCAGCAGGTGTAGCCTCTGCGCATCAGAAGGCTGATTGTCCCGTTCGGATTCCATCCCGGTATCGCGGGACGGACGCCCGAACATTTCGAGAAACTGGCTGCTGATACTCCCGTCCGCCAGCTCGATTGTTCGATTCTCTTCCGGAATAAAAGTAAAAGGTTCCGGAATCGGGCTCGAATAGCTTTCTTGAGTTCCTGAAATCCAGCCCAGCGCATCAACTAAGACTTCCGCCTCCAGCCGGCGCACCGGATAACAAGCAAACATTGCCTCAGCATCAGGATGGCTGCTGCGCGGAATCGAGGACTGCTGATAAGTTTGGGAATTGAGAATCAGGCTGTAAATATAACGCAGGTCATAGTCGGAATCCACTAACTCCTTTTCAAGATAAGCCAGAAGCTCCGGATTGACAGGTGGATTATCAGGGCGGATATCATCCGGCTCATGGATAATCCCGCGGCCAAAAAGCCAGGACCAGATACGATTTACGATATTCCGCGCAAACCATGGATTGCCCCCATCTATCAACCAATCGGCAAAGACAACACGTGGATCCTCCCCCGGCTTAATCTTAACAGAAACACCATCCGGAAAAACCGCCTTCAAAGCCTCAGCCGCCGTCGGGTCTAAGTAAACAATTTCTTCCTTCCACTCCGCCGTACCCTTATAAGCTACTCGCGAAAAAAACGCCTCCATTCCGGCTCGCACGTCCTCCTGCCACTGGCCCGGACGCACCCCCATAAAAGTCAACGACACCGCTCCAGCGATAGCCGAAGGCTCCTTCCTCTGAATCGCACGGTAAAAATTTACCTGCGGCACACGAAAATTACTGCCGCTCGAGGTCAACATCTCCCGGACAAACTTATCATAGGGCATGTTGTCACGCAGACAGTCATGAATCCAGCGATGATAGGCCTGCACAGCATTCGGCCAAAGGTTAATTGGAAATTCCGCTTTGACCCGCAGCAGGTCACACCACTTAAGTGCCCAGTAATCGGCAAACTCCTCTCGCTTCAGCAGCTTGTTAATCAGTGCCGCACGCTTATGTGGACTGCGGTTCTCCAAAAAACTTTGAACGTCCCTCGGCTCGGGAAGCGAGCCGTTCACATCCAGATACACTCTCCGGATAAACACCTCATCAGAACACAAATTCGCAGGCTGGATACCCTGCCTGCGTAAAGTCTGCATCACAAGGCTATCGATAAGATTATTATTTATACCCGTATAAACATTATTGGTTTCAAGTTGTCCGAACTGCATCTGCGGCTCAGCAGCCGCTCGTCGCCGCTGCTCAGGACGCCGCCTCGCACGCCCAAAAACAGCAGCGCACACTACAAGCAAAAGCAAAACAACTGTGGAGATTATTTTCGGTATTCGGGCCTTTTCCATAAACCAACACATCCAATTTCAAATACAATTAAGCTTTGATTAGCTTAATCTTTTATGATAACAAAATCACGTCCGCATTTCAATTGTTTCCTGCTCAAACTCACAAAGAGTTTTCTTGATTTTACCCATTTGATTGATGAAGAAAATTAAGAAGTCTGATATGATAGCGCTATAGGTCGAAAAATGCCGGATGTCTTATAAGGAGATATTGAAAGTGCCGTCCAAAATACTGATAGAAGTTTGTTGTGGTTCGGTAGATGATGCCGTTGAAGCCGCCAAAGGCCGTGCAGATAGAATCGAACTTAATTCCTCACTCTTCCTCGGAGGTCTAACACCGTCACTCGGCTCAGTAATCGAAACCAAAAGAAGATTGAACATCCCCGTAATGGTCATGATCCGCCCCAGAGCAGGCGGCTTTTGCTATACCCAGGCGGAAATGGCTGTAATGCTGACCGATGCTAAATTGGCCATTGAACATAATGCTGACGGCCTGGTATTCGGAATACTTACCGAAGGCGGCTCTATCGACATGGAACGTTGCCGCCAAATCATCGAACTCGCCCAAGGCCGCCAAATTGTATTTCATCGCGCCTTCGACGTCACCCCCGACCCATTCAAAGCACTTGATCAACTTATAGAACTTGGCTTCACACGCGTCCTCACAAGCGGCCAGCAAAGGTCCGTACCCGAAGGAGCTGAACTCATCAAAAAACTGATAACCCGCGCCGCAGGCAGAATAGAAATCTTACCCGGCGGAGGAATCAGGCCTCATAACGTCCGCACAATCATAGAGCAGACAGGAACAAATCAGGTCCACCTCTCGGCATTCGGCCAGCAGCTCGATAAATCAACACACCACCGCCCCCAAATAACCTTCGGCGGTGCCCTCCACCCACCGGAAGACCGATACAACCTCATCGACAGCACCACCATTCAATCAATTTCCGACTTACTAAATCTCTAATCCCCAATAATCATTTGAAAAGGCATGTGGAGCCTGCCCCGTCTGCCCCAAACTTACCGGAGGAGATACGAAATCCTGCTAATACAGCTTGCAGCAAGATAGGTAATCCCATCTTGCTGCAAAGTGTCTAAAAACTAATATCGATGTACGTATTATTCTCAGCGGCATCCTCCTTGATTCCCCCGTGCAAAGTTACGAGCGTATCCTCGGCCTTGGCCTCTACCGCGTCCTGCACCAC
>JAVVFI010000332.1:0-6229 GCA_032250555.1 Sedimentisphaerales bacterium | reverse complement strand
ATTTGGGCTGCCGGGGGGAAATTTGTGCCTCTGGGGCCCCGAACGATTTTTCTCGGCCGTCCGAAACGCCGATTGTACCAACGCATATCCCGGAAGAGCCAATTATCAATCAAATGCATACTCTGGATCTCATCCATACAGGTACTGCTCAGTAGGGCAACATATTCTCAATAGATCCAAACCGACAAAACCTTCTGTTTCACAAACTAAGCCTAAGGCTTAAGATAAAACAGAGGCTTGCTCAAGGCGTATATGGTATTATGGAAGTATTGAACGGGCTTGGCACCGTTACCGAGCACTGCATTTGAGAAACTTCGACCGAAAGGACGAGACGTATGGAACCAGACTGGCTCAAATGGGCAAAACAGCTGACAGCGGTTTCACAAAATGGCTTAGCCTACGCTGAAGATGTTTATGACATCGAACGATACGAAACGATTCGCCGGATTGCTGCCGAAATGATGTCGGCCCGAACAGACATGAGCACTGGTGCTATGCTCACCGTTTTCGCGAAGGAAGACGGCTATGCCACGCCCAAAGTCGACGTCCGCGGTGTTGTTTTCCGTGACGATAGAATCCTGCTTGTCAAAGAGAAAATCGACAATGGCTGGACCCTTCCAGGTGGTTGGGCTGATCCCTGTAAGTCCCCCTCCGAGAATGTTGTGCGCGAAATCTACGAAGAATCCGGCTTCGAGACTCAAGCCCAAAAACTCCTGGCAGTTTACGATCGTAGCAAACATCCCCACAAGCCGCTCATGCCGTTCCACATTTACAAACTGTTCTTCTTATGTGAGATTACGGGTGGTTCACCTAAAACAAGTCATGAAACTACAGCCGTAGATTTCTTTGCCGAAGACCAAATACCGGACCTGTCTGTCTCCCGCGTTCTGCCTCATCAGATTGCCCGTATGTTCGAACGCTACCGCAATCCAGACCTGCCTCCTGATTTTGACTGAGTTGAGAGCTTTTCCATAGTTTAACTCTCCGTGTTCAGACACAACACATTCGACAGTAACATATGGGAAGCTTGGTGTCAATTGAATCCAATGTCTTATCAGGTTTATGAAGTATATATAGAACTTACCAAAGTTTTCTTTCAAAGCATATTGACTATTAATGATTGAATTAATACACTAAAAGGTTTAATCCGCCTGTGGCGGTTTAAGTTATCCGGTTGGAAATACGATATATGTGATTATGGCAGAGAAACTTGTAAAAATTGGGCTTGTTGGTTTCGGCACCATAGGCAGCGGCGTAGCAAAGCTGATACTTGAGGATGCCGATTCGATAGCGGCTAAAACCGGCCTTCGGCTGGTATTGGCCTGCGTTGTCGATATTGACACGAAATCTCCCCGTCCGGTCAGGTTGCCCGAGGGTATCCTCACAGATGATCTGGATCAGTTGTTGAACGATGACACTATTCAGATTGGCATCGAAATGATAGGCGGGACCGACATAGCAAAACAGGTACAGCTCAAAATGCTTGCAGCAGGCAAAGATGTGGTTACCGCCAACAAGGCCTTGTTGGCTGAATGCGGCAATGAACTTTACAGGGCCGCCCGCAAGAACAATCGCTGTATAGCATTTGAAGCAAGTTGTGCCGGAGGCATTCCTATCGTATCGGCTATCCGAACGGGATTGGCTGCAAATAACATAACTGCTATGTACGGCATCGTCAACGGGACCTGCAATTATATCCTCTCGAATATGACTGCAAAAGGCGCCGGATTCTCAGAGGCCCTGGCACAGGCACAGGAGAAGGGTTATGCCGAGGCCGATCCTACGCTGGATATCAGCGGCGGTGACAGCGCGCATAAATTAGCTATTCTTTCTTCTTTTGCTTTCGGATATGAAATTATGCTCGATGACATATTTGTCGAGGGCATAGAGGCAATTTCGAGATGTGACATTCGCTACGGCGGTGAAATGGGCTACTGTCTCAAATTGTTGGCTATTGGACAAAAAGACCGGCAAAACAGAATCTCACTAAGAGTGCATCCTTCCTTTATTGCCGGCGATAATCCGCTGGCACGCGTGAGCGGTTCATTTAATGCTATAAGCATATTCGGCAGTGCCGTCGGACACGTGATGTACTACGGTCGAGGTGCAGGAATGATGCCGACAGCAAGCGCAGTTGTTGCCGATATCATTGATGTTGCTCTTGGTAACTCAGGTACTTCTTTTCGCCGGTTGAATTTGCAGCCAAGAAGCGTTACAGAACCATTGATAGAAACAATAGATAATCTTGTAAACAGGTTTTATATCAGGATAATGTGCAAAGACCAGCCCGGCGTAATAGCTAAATGGAGCAAAGTGCTTGCCGATAATCAGATAAGTATATCCGGTGCGCTTCAGCATGAAGGTATCGGGCCGGACAATACTGTACCTGTGGTAATTACAACTCATCCTACCAGACAGGAAAACATTACAGCCGCACTGGAAGATATGGAGAAACTTGATGTTATTGGTGGAAAACCGGTTTGCATTAGAATTGTTGATATTCCAGAGGATAAAGATTAGTGACTACTAAATACGTCATAATAATTCCCGACGGTGCGGCGGATGAACCCCTGGAACAGTTCGGCAATAAGACAGTGCTTGAAGCTGTACATACCCCCGGTATGGACAAAATCAGCGCATTAGGCAGGCAGGGGCTTGCCCGGACGGTTCCTGCTGGTATGGAGGCCGGTAGCGATGTAGCTCAGATGAGTCTGTTAGGTTATGATCCCAGGCGATATTATACGGGCCGGGCACCGATTGAGGCCGCCGCACGTAACATCAAGCTGTCATTGGAAGATTGGGTTTTCAGATGCAACCTGATTACTATTGCTGATGGCGAAATGGCTGATCACAGTGCCGGCCACATCTCTACTGCAGAAGCAGGAAAACTTATAAAAGAATTGGATGAACAGCTTGGTAGCGACCAGATTAAGTTTCATGCTGGTGTAAGCTATCGACATCTGCTTGTCTTCAAAAAGCTTGATTTCGATGTTAAGACATACCCTCCGCATGACCATATTGGCACTCCGATAGATAAGCTTTTACCGCGTGGCAAAGGTGCTGATATCCTCATTGATTTGATGGCACGTTCACAGCAGCTTTTTACAGGTCACGATATTAACAAAGTCAGAAAAGATTTGGGCGAAAATCAGGTAAGCTCCATCTGGCTTTGGGGACAGGGTAAAAGAGCCCAAATGGAACATTTCGAAAAACGGTTTGGGCTTAAAGGCGTTACTGTCACCGCCGTTGACCTCGTAAAAGGTTTATCGAAGCTTATAGGCTTTGATGTGGTAGATGTACCCGGCGCTACCGGTTTTATTGACACAAATTATCAGGGCAAAGCTTCTGCTGCAATAGAGGCTCTGCGTAAATATGATATTGTTTTTATTCATATAGAAGCGCCTGATGAAGCAGCTCACAGCGGCAATGCCGAAATGAAGAAAAAAGCTGTCGAGCAGATAGATAAATATATTGTAGGGCCTGTGTTTGAGGCGCTGCAGGATTACGAAAGCTGGCGAATTCTTGTAATGCCGGACCACCCAACTCCGGTGAGGACCTGTGCTCATTCAAGTGAGCCGGTTCCATTTGCTATGGCGGGGGATAATATCAGTGGAATTTTGCACACTGCTTTTAGTGAGGCTAACGCTGCCAAGTCAGGATTCAGGATAAACAATGGTTTTGAGCTGATGGAGTATTTCTTAAAAAGCTAAAGTTTCTTGACCACCCAGACCGAATTCAATAAACTGTTGCAGCAAATGTAAATATTTTAACAGGTTGGAAATGAGAATAATTGTACAAAAATTTGGTGGTACTTCGGTTGCTGATGCTCCGAAAATACGCAGTGCCGCCGAGCGTGTAATCAAGGCTGTAAAGAACGGTTTTGGGGTAGTGGTAGTAGCATCAGCACGCGGCAAACAGACCGACCAGCTCGTCGCTGACGCACTGGAGCTTAATCCTAACCCGCCTAAACGTGAGATGGACCAATTGCTCAGTACCGGCGAGCAGCAAACAGTTTCGCTTTTTGCAATGGCTCTTGAAGCTATGGGGTATGATGCAATCAGCTTGACGGGCAGCCAGGTTCGGATGATGACCGACAGCGAACATATGAAGGCGCGAATACAAAGTATCGGTGCCGAACGAATTCATGAACAACTGGATAAAGGCAGGATTGTTATTGTCGCAGGTTTTCAGGGAATAGATAAGTATGAAAATATAACGACACTCGGCAGAGGCGGCTCGGACACAACCGCCGTTGCATTGGCTGCTGCTATCGGAGCCGAGGAGTGTGAAATCTATACCGATGTTGATGGAGTTCACACTTCTGACCCGCGAATATTCAAAGATGCGGCAAAAATAGATGAGATTAGCTATGACGAAATGCTTGAACTGGCGAGTTTCGGGGCTGGAGTTATGCATCCTCGAGCTATCGAATTCGGTAAGAAATATGATGTAAAGATTCATGTAAGAAGCAGTAGTAACGAAACAAATGGGACAATAATAACCCACGAGGTACCGCATATGGAAGGTGTAACAGTTTCAGGAGCCACAATACAAAAAGATATGGCCAAGATAAGCCTTATAGGCGTTGATAACATTCCTGGTAACGCCGCAAAAGTGTTTGCTCATCTTGCAAAGGCCAAAGTAGTTGTTAACGATATCATTCAAACTGAAATCAGTCCGGAAAAAGCAAATCTGTCGTTTATGATTAACCTGTCAGATTTGGAGGCCGCTAAAGAAGCTGCCGAACAAATCAAAAAAGAAGTAAACTGCGATAGCATCTTTGTTCGTGATGATATTGCAGAAGTTTCTGTTGTAGGCATTGGTATGCGCACCCATTATGGCGTGGCCGAGAAGATGTTCGGCGCTTTAGCTGAGGCCAAAGTTAATATCGATTCGATTACCACAAGTGAAATCCGAATTAGTTGTGCGGTTGACGAGGACCAGGCGGAAAGGGCTCTCCAGGTCATTTGTAAAGCTTTTGAGTTGGGCAAGCCGGCCGAGCTTCGAAAGAAAAATTGACCATTAAAATGCCAAAAAAGCGGATATCGTACAGGTTTTTGTAAAATTAACGGTTTTATGTTCGATTCCCATAATGTAAAAAAATCTTCCAATAGCTTGCATTAGCACGTCCGATTGTGTTATAATTATTGCAAATAAACATATCAGCGAAACTCGTTGTTTCTCAATAAAAGAGAAGGGTAATATATTATGAAGAAGCGAAATGGTTTTACGTTGATAGAACTTTTGGTGGTAATTGCCATAATAGCATTGCTGATGGCGATATTGATGCCCGCATTGAACCGTGTTAAGGGACAGGCGCAAAAGGTTAGCTGCCAGGCCAGACTGAAACAGTGGGGTCTTGCATTTAAGCTTTACACAGACAGCTACGACGGCAAATTCAATAACAGGGATGTCAGTCGCGGAGTTTGGTTGACTGCTCTGCGGCCGTATTACGAGGGTAATGATGAGATGCTTCTGTGCCCGACGGCAACCAGAGAAATGCTGAACGCTTCGGACTGGGGCACCTTCAAGGCCGCCTATCTCGACGCTGATTCCTATCGTTATGTATTCAGCTATGGTTTCAATTCCTGGTGTAATGCCGTGGAGGTGGACCGCGGCGCCCGCTGGAAAGAATGGTTCTGGAGGGATGTCAATAACAATACAACTGTAATACCTGATACGAGGACGACCGAAGGCAGGCGTGTTAGCACGAATACGATACCGGTGCTCGGCGATTCGACGTGGTATGATGCCTGGCCCCGCCATACCGATTCTCCTTCGCTGACCAGCGATGCCTTCGGCATAATGGACCAGGGTACGTCGGGCGAAATGAACCATTTTTGCATTAACCGGCACGATGGATTCTGTAATCTGCTTTTCATGGACTGGTCGGCGAGAAGCGTAGGGCTCAAGGAGTTGTGGACGCTGAAATGGCATCGTTCTTATATCACAAACGGTCCGTGGACGAAAGCCGGCGGTGTTCTGCCCCAGGACTGGCCGGCCTGGCTGAGAAATTTCAAAGATTTCTGAGAGAACAGCTATCGAATTCAGCAGCATTTTTTGCCAAAAGAAATTGGGTTTGAATTGGCACCCTTCAGGGTGGTAAAATCCGCGAGTGGCATTATTAAAACAATCGTAAAGTTCATTTTCCACGCCCCCGACAGAGAAGCAAGTAAGCGAATATCGAGGGTAAACTCCAGCAATTTTTTTGTCCTCTGAAATTGGCTTT
>JAVVFI010000331.1:0-6266 GCA_032250555.1 Sedimentisphaerales bacterium | reverse complement strand
CTGGATACGCAAGATGCATCCGATGGCAGCAAAGACCATGACAGCGATGGCTACACAAATATCGAAGAGTATATACACGCATTATCGCCAAAAAAGTAATCCGTATGCGATAACATGCCGGTGTTGGTAATTCCCCCAACTCTCCCCTCTTATTGTTCGATGTCCTCGTTACCAAGAAAAGCTTTAAGGGCTTCCAATTCGGCCTCTTTTTCTTGCTTGGCTTTTTCCAGTGCCTGTTCCGCTTCTTTGCGTATGGTGATGTCTCGAATGCTCTCGCGGTGTCCTAATGAATTGCCTTTGTCGTCATAAATAGGCTGCCATGACATCGCTACCCAGATTATTTTACCATCCTTGCGTTCGATTCTGAACTCGACATCGTTCCCTGTGCTTCCTTCAAGTGCCGACTGAAATGCCCGGCCTATCCGTTCACGGTCTTCCTCGTAAATAAGACACATTGGATAATCCGACATAGCCATAAGCTCTTTGATACTATATCCGGTAACACGCTTTATCGCTGGATTCGTCCAAAGAACTCGGCTTGTCGGGCCCACCCAGACCTCCCAGTCATAAGTGTAGTCTGCAATGGCTCTAAAGCATTGATCAGTCATCCGGGTCATTAATTCATTGCGTTTACGTGCGCTTACGTCATCATACACGGCCACAATCTGTCCCGATGGCAATCTATATACATAGTTTTCTCGCCAGCCTGCTACTCTTTCATCTTTATATATTGAAATCGGAAGGTGTTCCGGCGTGCCCGTCTTGTAAACTCGCTGGAAAACTTCGAAAAGACCGAACTTTTTGACTCCGGGGAATATCTCTGTGACACTTTTTCCTATCAACTCATCTTTTGTTATATGTTCAATTTCTTCCGCTGCAGAGTTAAAATCAACAAATACGAAATCTTCACCATCATTTCTCGCTTCATATATCGCCACCCCGCTGCTGACATTGTCGAACAAGGCCTTGAATTTCACCTGATATTCCTTCAGTTCCTCCTCTTGGTGCTGCTGACTATCGAAATGATCTGACTTCCCTTTACTGGTACTCATTTTTTTACCTTGGCCTGAAAATTCACGACCAGTGAATATCTTGAATTATATACTCCGGTTTCACTCTGCTTGTTCTGACTAATCTGATATTTCTGCTGACCTATATTGTACAGCATTCCTTATTGGTATAGCAACTCATAAATCTATTCATCACCCTATCTATAACATACCAATGGAAAATCTCAAGGCTGAGAATGAAGAAAATCCAGGCTGTTGGCATTATTTTTTTATAGATGTTTCTAACCTGCGATAGAGCTGCCGATCTGATAAACGATAAGAGTTAGTAAATAAGCCAAAGCCGTCAGACCGAAGAATTGAAATAGTGCCCAGCCCCACGAATTTGTTTCCTGTTTTGTCATTGCAATCGTTGCCACGCATGGTGCATAAATCAGGCAAAACAGCATTATACAAAAACCGGTCAAAGGCGTATAATTCGCCTGCAATTTTTCCCGTAAATTTTGCGCACTTTTCTCACCATCTGCCCCTCCCTCTTGTGAGCTGACTGCAAATACTATTGCCAATTGTGATACGAAAACCTCTTTGGCGGCGGTAGCGCCTATAAGGGCCGTCCCGATTTTCCAGTCAAAACCAAGCGGTTTCAATGCCGGCTCAATAGCCTGCCCTATCCTTCCAATCACTGAATGTTCCAGCTTTTTTTGCTGGGCCTGTTCAGCATTCAAACCTTCCAAAGACTGCTCATTCGGCTTCGGATAACTCATCGCAATCCAGAGTATAACAGATACGGCCAGGATTATTGTCCCCGCCTTTCTCAGGTACATCCACCCTCTGTGCCACATATGAATACACACGGATTTACCGGTAGGCATACGATAAGGCGGAAGTTCCATAACGAACGGCGTAGTCTCGCCCTTAAAAACAGTCAACCGTAAGACCTTGATAACAAAAATCGATAATATAATCCCTATCAAATAAATAAGCCACAGCATCGGCCCATGCCATTTTTCCGGAAAAAAAGCTGGTATGATAAGCATATAGATAGTCAGCCTCGCGCCGCAGCTCATCAATGGTATTGCCATCATCGTTGTCAATCTGTTGCGTTTGTTTTCGAGGATTCGCGTGGCCATTATAGCCGGCACCGAACATCCGAAACCGATAAGCATCGGTATAAAGCTTTTTCCGTGCAGCCCTATTTTATGCATTACCCTGTCCATAATAAAGGCCGCTCTGGACATATAGCCGGAATCCTCAAGCAGCGCAATCGCCAGAAACAAAAGAAGAATATTCGGCAGGAAAACAATCACCCCCCCCACTCCGCCTATAATACCATCAACCAAAAGCGACTTGATCCAGCTTTCACTGCCCGCCGGCCAAAATCCCGCTATCGTTATTCCCGCCCAGCCGAAAAATTGTTCGAGCCACCCCATCGGATATTTGCCGATCTTAAATGTCGAAAGAAAGACTAAATACATTAATATCAAAAATATCGGCAGCCCGAGAACACGATTTGTTACGATAGAGTCTATCATGTCACTGGTACTGTGACGCGATTCGACCGTAGTTTTAATAGTCTCCTGACACGCTCCTGATATGAAACCATACCGCCTGTCCGCCATTACAATTTCCGGCTCATCTGCGAAAATATTTTTAAGATGCTCGGTGCTTACCCTGGCAGCTTCATGCGCCTCTTGGCTCTCGACTTTTGCTGTTATTTCAGAATCATTTTCCAGCAGTTTCACGGCCAGCCATCGTGAACCGTATTTTTCTACTAATTGTGGCTCCTTATCGGCCAGGAGTATCCCGATTTCAGCCAGTTCATGCTCAATTTCTTCGCCGTAGTTTACTTTATGAATACGTTCCCGCTTGCCCTGCTGGGATGTTGCAACAATAGCATCGAGCAGCTCTTTTTTACCTTTACCTTTATTGCCGACGGTTGATACTATCGATGCTTCCATAAGCTTGGACAACTGTCCGGTGTCGAACTTCAATCCCCTTTGCTCGGCAATATCGCTCATATTGAACGCCAGCACTAAAGGTACATTCATCTCAATAAGCTGGGTCGCTAAATACAAATGCCTCTCGATATTGGAAGCATCAACGATATCAACCACAACATCCGGATGCTCATCTATCACGAAGTTACGGGCAACAAGCTCTTCTATCGAATAAGCGCTCAGGCTGTAAGTACCGGGCAAATCCACAAGAGTTATTTCGAATCCGGCGTATTTAACAATGCCCTCTTTCTTTTCAACCGTCACTCCCGGATAATTCCCCACATGCTGGTGAGCACCCGTCAGCATATTGAAAATAGATGTTTTCCCGCTGTTGGGATTACCTGCCAGGGCTGCTTTGATTTTCTTGTCCATAATATCGATATACGTCTTAAAGTATTTTTATGTTGTGATGATAAGATTAATTGAGGTTCCCCGGTGAAAATAATGACACTGTTGGTTTCATAAAACCATAATCTTCTGAGCCATCCCCCTGCCTAACATCACCTTTGAATTCTTAACGCTTATCACGAAAGGTCCCGTTTCGCTGTTGCTCACGACTGTTATTTCCACGTTTGTTACAAGTCCCATTGCTGCAAGCCTGCTGTGTAAATCCCGTCCGGCCTCTATGCCGGCCAGCTTTACTTTTTCACCTGCCTTAACTTTCGATAGCGGCCTTCTTTTCTCATCTTCCATTGTGGTTGTCTCGCATACCTTGCCATGCTCTTTCATGTTGTTGCAGAATTTCTGAAATTCATCCGCCAGATCAAATCCGTTTTTACTGCTCTGAGTTACGAACTCGATAAAACACAGAAGCTTTGCAATAATCTCCACACCAAACTCATGCTCGGCTTTACATGCCGCCTGCTGGGCAACTTCAGCCTCGACACCAAGCACGTCGATAAAAAACGCCTTCAGGATTTTATGTTTCCGGGCAATCTCCGCTGCCGCGCTCCGGCCGGATTCGGTGAGTGTCACATAGTCGTAAGGCTTATAGTTGGCTAAGCCCTTTTCCTTCAACACGCGCATTGCCCCCGTAACAGACGACCTCGATACCCCGAGCGATTTGGCAATATCTTTACTCCGGGCGAAGCTGGATTCGCTGGAAAGATTCAGTATGGCCTCAAGATAATCTTCCAATGAGGCGCTTAAATCGTGGTTTTTTGCCATAAATATAACTATTACTTTATATTTTGTACTTTTAACTTTGCACTTCAATAAGCTGTCCCTAATATAGTTAGTTACCCCTAACTTTGCAAGCAAATTATAAAAATATTTTTTTGGTTATTTAAGGTAGCCATCTGAAACAGCCGTTACCCTGAGCGAAGCATAATCCTTCCCCTCGTCATCCCGACCGAGGCGCAGCCGAGTGGAGGGATCTGGCACACGCATTGATTCATTCATACATATATACAAATGAAAGCCAGCGATTCTGTTTTAAAATGGCTGTCATCATTGCGAGGAGGCCGCAGGCCGACGCGGCAATCTCAACTCTTACAATACGTAAAACGTTTATTTCATTAGGAACGCAGCCGTTGAGTTTACCCCCGATTCTAGCCTACTTGACTTTCTGTCGGGGGTCATCCCGACCGAAGCGGAGGGATCTGTTTAAAATAATTGCCATTCTGAACGTAGTGAGGAATCTCAATCCCAATAGTAAATAGTCAAGATTAAATAGTCAATCGAAAGGGTTTACCCAGAGTTTATCAAGGCTTATCCCCAATGTGTAAAGCATTACCTCTACCCTTGTCATTTCGACCGAACGAAGTGAGTGGAGAAATCTGGCACACAAAATTATATGTGTACACATGTAAAAAGACAATCCAACGAATTTGAAATTTGGCTTTTTGCAATTCAATCCTGATAATCAATAGTAAATCGAAAGTCCCCGGCGGATCCTTTCAAAGTTTACCCGAGCTTGTCCCCGATTGGTGCTCACTTGCTTTTCTGTCGGTTACGGCAATCTTCGTTTTTCAATTCAAAACTCAAAACTCAAAACTATTTTACGGTTTTTTTGCTAGTCTTTAACTCAACTGGTTGTACTTTTCTAATTCTTCGTCTGTAATATCAGTTGACAAAACCAATTCATAATGTCGTTCAGAAACCTTCTTTACATCATCATCCTGCATAACAAATTCAAAAATAGAAATTTTATTAGATCCAATAAATTGAGCAGCTATTGCCCTACAAATCAATTCTGGATATTTGTGCTTACATAGGCAAATATCTTGCTCAATTTGAACGACTCCAATTTCATTTGATCCACCTTTTGCTTCAACAGGAAAAATAAATTGTCTGCCAAGCTTGTCAACTCCTACATATATCTCGTCTATTTCAACTTGCCCTATTCCCGGCACTGTTGTTCTCAGGTGATTCTGTAATGAATAACATGCAACACCTGTAAAAATATCTAGTAAACGATTATATCTGAGCTTAGCTAATAGTGCTTGTTCATCATCAAAAGCATATTTCTCTACAATAGCAGGCGTGGCATCTGGTATTTTAGTTGTCAACAGCATTTGGTCTGGTAAGATTCTTGCTTCTGTTACTTGTTCAAAGGCATACTTCGCCCGCCCTACATTTTTAATCACCCATTCCTTATTTGCTGCTGCTGTCTCAATAATTGATTTTGGAAGCGATGTGCGAAATTTGAATGAATAGATAACATCACCTAAGTTTTTAGGAAGTTTAATCCCTAATTTCTCGGCAGCTTTTTCCAGATCAATCCTTTTAAAATTGACTTTAGCATCGCCGTCTTTATACTTTTGAAAGAAAATATCTTCTATCAACTGCGAATATCTATTTGCATTATTTGCCATATTTACCCATCCCATCTAAGTAATACTACTTCTTCTCTTAATTTCTCTTTTGTTGCTGTTGATAATCTAGTCCTAAAAAGATCAATACCTACTAGCTCATAACCGATTTCAATGGCAATATTTGACAAAATTTCACCTGTTCGGATGGGTATTCGAAAATATGAAGCTTGATCTCCAACTACATATGCTAGTTGTGCCCCCGGTCGAAGTGCCCACTTTAATTCTTTCAGATGACGAGCCATACCTCCAAAATAATTTTTTACTACCTTGTGATAAAGGCGCTCGAACCCTGATGTTTTTCCTAATTCAATACGTTTGGCTTCAATGGAATCAGCTAAGTCCATAATATGCTGATTCTTTATAATCCATTTTTCATCATCATCTCCTTTGTATATATTCCTTGTATTTGAGCGTATCAATCTTTCTTTATTTTGACGCAAATTAGC
>JAVVFI010000330.1:0-6280 GCA_032250555.1 Sedimentisphaerales bacterium | reverse complement strand
ACGAAAGTCAGCGGCACTGGCTTTTGAAACATCATGGCACAGATGATTATGTCATTTCGATGAAGAAGTTAGGCACCGAGAGAGGGCGGGAAATAAACTCACAATATGCAGAAGGTTTCAGACAGCATCTTGGTCATGCATATCCGCAGGACAATATACTTAAGACTGAGCTTGGAGACCTGGCCCACATTGTATAAGGAGAGTAATGATGGCAAGAAAAATCAGTATGTTGGCGCCGCAGTGGTGGGATTATACGACACTCGATGACGAAATCCTCAACGACGCAGCTAAACTCACCGCCGAGGACATGGCCTCTCTGAGCAGAGAAGGTTTCAAGGTCGTCTTCTATGACAGTCTCGAAGATTTTTACCTGGCAGAAGCCCTTGAGTACATCACCTCCTGGCAGCAGGCCACGGCTGACAACCCGGCCGGTATCTGTGGACCGATCGGCCCGACCGAACAGCTTCCTCTCGTAGCAAGGCTCGTTAACGAATTGAAGCTGAACCTCAAAAACGCTCATTTCTGGGGCATGGATGAATGGTATTTGGACGGCACCGAAGTCCCCTTCTCACATCCTTTGTCCTTCGCAAAAGCGGACATGGAGCTGTGTTTCAACAGAATTGATGACACCCTGAAAATGCCCGAATCCAATATCCATTTCCCAAAAGCCGATACGACACAGTACATTCATAGCTGGGAAGGTGTCCGCTGTCTGGTTATGCAGGGTGGCCAGGGTGATATTAAACACTGGGCATTCAATGATCCCCTAAAGCGGGAAGGTAAATATAAGGACGCCCCGCCAACTCCTGAAGAATTTCGAAAGCTCACAACAAGAGTCGTGGATTTACACCCCGTCACTATTATGCAGAATGCCCGAACAAGCGGTGGCGGCGTGGTTACCGGCGTGCCGACTCAAGCTATTACCGTCGGCCCCGTCCAAACATGGCAGGCCGAAAAAGTCTCGATATGGCAGGCTGGCACACACGATAATCCTTTTGGGATGAGACTTACAACTCTTATGATAAGTAAAAAACTCGCCGACAGCTCGGTACCGATGTCTCTTCTGTCCGATCACCCGAACGTCCAGTTTAATTTTTACAGACCTGCCATTGGTAAATGTGAAGCAGAAATGCACTGATAGATATCGAGAAGCCATTTGGGGAAAAACCAAAGCATGACAACAGACGTATTGGTTCTAAATACTGGAGTGACAGACTTAAGAAGGCCTGATTTTACATTTGCAGATAAGCTGGTCGGCAAAGGCGGCCTGGCTAAGTGTAAAACCAAAGACATGCCGAGCTACACTCAGGAGCAGTTAAGAGATTGGATAGAGCAGGGTTTCGCAACGGCAGGAGGCCCAGGCAACTCAGCCCCCCTGATTGCAAGGACAGGCTTGAAAATAGCAGTCGGAGTAAATCTCGGCGAAGGTAATTACGGCGGCCTGGACGCACAGGGCAGATTTTTCCACGATGTGATGACTGCAAACGATATCGATATGTCACCAACTCACGTGCATCCCGATTTGCCGACCGGAACAACATTCATTCATAGCACATCGGACGAAGAAGACAGGGGCGGTATCGCGTACTTCCCCAACGCCAATAACGATTTTGATTTTGAGATATTCAAAGAGGCTGTTGAGAAATTAAAACCCAGCATAGTGTACTATATGTATTCCGGCCTGTCCGACAGAGGCGACGCAAACGGAGGCCGGGACCTGGCCGAATTTATTAAATGGTGTCGCGGCAAGGGCGCGATTACGATTGTTGACAGCCATACTTTAACAGGCAATCCCGGCCAATTGATTAAGGCCGGCAAACCCGTAAAAGAATATCGCCTGTTAGAGCCGCTCCTGCCCGAGGTCGATGTATTCTTCACATCCTGCGATGAGGCAAAACTGATTGAAAATACCCTTGCTCCGCCACGCTCATGGGACAAGTTTACAGAGCACGAAAACGATTTGCATTTTCTTCAATCCCTGACCGAAAGATTCTGGCGAAAAGACAACAGAACAAAACTATTCGGAGTCACAGTCAGTAATGGTGCTTACCAGATGCATACAGATTCGCAAGGCCATATCGGTGGACCAAATAATGTCGAATCACATTTCATGGCTGGCGAGGTAGTTGACCTCGTTGGAGCCGGTGATTCATTTAGGGCCGGCCTTATTACATATATCGCTCATAACCTCAAACAGTTCAGGGACGGCTCAATAGACTTTACCGAAGCAGTGCAGATGGGCAATCTGTTCGCTTCGCTTTTTATTAAAGCATCCCTTGAAGATAGATATGGTAATATAAAAGCTTATGACAAAATGTTGAAAGTAGTCCGCAGCGATATGGATTATCCTAATTTTGAGGCATTGCGAGATGCTTTGGATTAAGCATGTTAAAATAATGAAAGGAATTAAAAAATGGCCGCAATGGGCACTGGAATAAACTGGCAGAATAAAGTTAATAATTACTCCCAGATCGGAGGCATCGAAACCTCCGTTTTGGATAACGGCCTGGCTAAAGGTACGCGTATAGCATGGATAAACACTGGCTCCGGCCTTCGATTTAAGGTGGTTATCGACAGGGGCCTCGATATCGTTGACGCCTTCTATAATCAATATAGCCTCGCCTGGCTAAGCCATGCAGGCGTAACATCTCCCCGCCCGGATGCCAACCGCGGACTGGAATGGCTTTATTCCTTCGGTGGCGGCTTATTGACAACATGCGGCCTAACTCACGTCGGCGGCCCCGAAAACGACGAGTTCGGCGAGCGTGGTCTGCACGGACGCATAAGTAATCTCCCCGGTAGGATCGAATCAATTATTCAGCCGGACTTGACAAAAAAGAATCCTCAAATGAGCATAACCGCCGTGATGAAACAATCCCGTGTATTCGGGCCGAATCTGGAGTTAAGGCGTACTATATCGAGCACTCTCGGCCAACCAACCGTTCGAATTCACGATGTCGTTACCAATCTCGGCAATACACCCGCCCCTCACATGATATTATATCACTGCAACTACGGCTTCCCCCTGGTCGATGAGGGAACAGAGATTTTATGCAAAGGTAAATGGGCCTCCCGTGGCCTGGATATGGACAATGCGGTTTTCAACAGCAAACGAAATTTCCGAAAGTGCTCAAAACCTCTCGAAAGCCACAGAGGCGGCGGCGAAGGATGTGCCTTTATAGATGTCACCGCCGACAACAAAGGCCTTTGCACCGCCGGCCTTTACAATCGAAAACTCGGCCTTGCTCTTGTCTTGAAATATAAAAAGAGACAATTACCCTGGCTTAGTAACTGGCAGCACTTCGGCCCCGGCGAATATGTTACCGCTCTGGAGCCGGGAACGAATCCCCCCATCGGCCAGGCCAATGCGAGAAAGCAGAAAAAGCTCATTCATATAGCTCCGGGAAAAAGTAAAACCTACGACCTGGAAATGACTATTCTTAAAGATAAAGAGCAAATCAAAAGTTTTGTAAAGGCCGCAGGTCAGTAATGATGTCCGAACACATACTAACGGGCTTTGGATTCGGACCGATCCAGGCTGGTCTGTTTGTCAAAGAAGCTTTTCAAAGCGGCAATTTTAACCGGCTGATAGTAGCGGAAATTGACGCCCCTTTAGTCGATGCGGTCAAAGCCAATAATGGAAGTTATTACATTAACGTAGCTAAAGCCGACGGTATCGAAACGCTGAAAATCGACAATGTCGAATTGCTCAATCCCAACGTTCCAGAAGAAAAACAAATCATCCTCCAGGCCCTTGCTCAGTCCACGGAAATAACTACCTGCCTGCCTTCCGTAAATTTCTATGAATCGGGCGGTGATAATAGTGTCACCTCGCTTATCGCAGAAGCCCTGAAAAATAGCTCGACAAAAGCAGCTATCATATATACGGCGGAAAACAATAACCACGCCGCGGAAATATTGCAAAAAGCAGTCACCAAAAAAACCGCCCCCCTGCCCGAAGAGTCGGTACAGTTCCTAAACACCGTAATCGGTAAAATGAGCCGGGTGGTAACTGACCCGGCAGAGATAGCTCAGTTGAACCTGAAAACAATAGTACCCGGCCTAAACAGGGCCTTTCTCGTCGAGCAGTTCAATCGAATCCTTGTAACCAGAACTCAAATCTCTGATTTCAAACCCGGCATCGATATCTTCATAGAAAAAGATGACCTTTTACCCTTTGAGGAGGCAAAACTTTACGGCCACAATGCGATACATGCCCTAATGGGCTTTATAGCGGCCGTCAAAGGTTATTCAAAGATGACCGAACTGGCCAATGACTCTGAGATAATGCAAATCGCACGGGCGGCATTTTTACAGGAGTCCGGTGCCGCACTTATTAAAAAGTACTCTCACCTCGGTGATGAGCTTTTCACTGACTCCGGCTTCAAAGATTATACCGAAGACCTGCTCACACGCATGACCAACCCTTATCTCGGAGATACTATCGCCAGAGTCGTTCGCGATATACCACGAAAACTAGAAATGAACGGCCGAATATTCGGAACAATGCAACTCGCGCTCGAATATGATATCGAACCAAATAACATGGCCGCCGGTGCAATAGCCGGCATCGCCGTCCTGCTGAAAAATGCCGAAGAAAATAATCTCCCCAATGATTTACATTTTGGCAAATGGCAAAACTTAGACAATAATAAAATAGAAAAAATAATAAACTGGCTCTGGTCGGAAAAAACAAACAAATACTCCAACCAAATCATCAAACACACCCAATCCGCCCTCAAACCACTCATAAAACTAATAAAAGAATAGTGAGCATAGTGATTGGCCATTTGGTAGGTTGTGCTTTGCAAAACAAATCACATACTTGAACACGAATGTAGGGGCAATCACATGTGGTAGCCCTGATCTGTCACAATGTTGTCCCGATGCATCGTTTGTTGGGGCTTTCTTCTCGTGGTCGTCCTGATATTCGATGATGTTATCACTATGTGTGCTTATCGTTATCATTGTAGGGGCGGTTCGCGAACCGCCCTTGCAGTTTTCTAAATCCACCCGCGTCATTTCGACCGAAGTGAGCAACGCGAATGTAGTGGAGAAATCTGGCACACGAAATTACGTGTGTACATGCATAGATTGTGAACAGCATACTATCAATCTGTCATTCCTGCGAAAGCAGGAATCCAGTTTTTTAATTTTTTACATCATTATTATGCTATTTACATTTTGATTTTAATATTATGGCCTGCCCCCCCGAATGTAGGGGCAACCCCACGTGGTTGCTCTAAATCGCCAGCCGCATTCCTACTTGCTTATCTACTAAGCTCGGTTTGTGTCTCGTCTTTCCTGTACTAATTATCAACAGAAAGTTCTTTATATAGTAAAAAGACTTTCAAATAATTACCTTAATTATCCGAATTTTCACTTCTTTTTCCCATTGTTATGACCGAAATAATCCTAATAGAAAAGTGATTTTATTTAATCGTATAACTGTCTTATTATATTTGTCCGTAACGGAGTAATCCCATATGTACCGGAAACGGCAAACAGTAAAGCAGCTTGCTAACGAAGCTAATATTGATATCGATGAAGCTCTCATAGCATTCTGGGATGCTGGTTTCGATAATATCATCGGCCCAATGAGCGTCTTTAGGCCAACTGATGTAAAACACGCTAGAAGAATTCTTGGAGTGGCAACGCGCCGACAATTGAAAAGTGTTGCATATTGGATGAATGTTCTAAACTTACATGAGACAGAATTCCGCTCTCTACTTCGCAAGCTATCAATCACAATAAGCGAAAAAGCAAAAAGGCTACCACCCGAAGCTATCTCAAGGCTCAAGGCCGAAGCTCGTAAACGTGGGATTGACCCACTCACTGGCTCTATGACTAAATTAGACATTCGTGTTAAAGTAAGAGAACTACCATCTTTTAAGTGGAAGACTAAGACCCTACCCATTGTCAAGACCAAATTATTCTTTGTTTAAGGTGTAAGTTGCAGCGTTTCATTTAACTCAGTCGCTTTGCGTAGCGCAGGCGTAGCCGGAGCGGAGCGAAGCGACTGACGCCTCAATTGATACGCCTCTGCCGGCGTTTTATTGTCCAAGCTCATGTGCGGTCTGCGATAATTATAATACTCAAAATATTCACGCAATGAACGTATCAGCTCGTGACCATCGCCATATTCCCGCAAATAAACTTCCTCATATTTGACCGTTCGCCAAAGACGCTCAACCAGAATATTATCAAAACATCGCTCTCTGCCAGACATGCTAACCTTAATCTTACGAGCCTTCAACTCATCAATAAAGTCACTGCACGT
>JAVVFI010000032.1:0-21393 GCA_032250555.1 Sedimentisphaerales bacterium | reverse complement strand
CCGTATTCCTGTTCAACTTCCGTCTGCCGCGTATCCAGATTGACATGGCATAAAGGACATCCAACGGCAATAGCATTTGCACCTACCGCCTTCGCTTCTTCAAGTATATCGTGCGTCAGCTTAAGAACTACGTCTGTCCGCGTCATAGCAAGGGCACCGCCGCAGCAGTCGGTTTTATACGACCAGTCAAGCGTTTCAATTCCCATCGAGCGAAGCAGATTGTCCATAGCCATCGGATACTCGCATTCATCAAACTGCATCACCTTTGAAGGCCTGGTTAGAAGACAGCCGTAATAGCACACAACCTTTAGCTCGGGCAACTGCTTTGTAACCGCCTCGGCCAGACCTTGCTGGTTACAGAATATCTCAATGGGACTTAATACGTTCATCGATTTCGGCAGCGGTTTTTCAAGGGCCTCACTAATCTGACCGGCTATCTCAGCGTCCTCGTTTGCTTCGTACATCGCAGTCTTCAATCTTGCAAAACAGGCGGCACATGGGGCAATAATATCTTTAAAACCCATCTTCTCCGCCTGACAAAGATTTTCAAAAGGAAGTGCGAGCGATAAAAGCCTGGAAGAACTATGAGCAGGAGAGGTGCCGCAGCAAATCCATCCCTCGATCTCTTTAATGTCCATACCAAGCTTTTTACAAACGGCCCGAAATGACATATCGTATTCAGAGCCGGTCGAGTGAAGTGAACAACCCGGATAATAAGCGTACTTTGCAGTCATCTTTTGCTGACCTCCCTGGACATATCAATTAGAAAATACGAATCTCTCAAACATTTCTTATTTCTATAAAACCGCTTTACGTTATGTGTTGCGGTTCCTGTTTTCGATACTCTTGACTCGATTAAAAATCTTCCGTGTTCTTAATGCACCGGAAAAACTGGGAATCATCTTCAGCTTGCCTTTTTTGAACATTTTCATTCCTAATCCCATATCTTTAAAGAACTCGAAAGTCCTCATCTTAAGGCCCACTATCATCCCCATCTCGTACATCCGCCCGAACATTTTGATATTGGAAAGCGCAGCTCGATAAAAAGCCGCTACTTGCGGGATAGTAGGTTTAATGCCCTGCTTCACTGCTGTTATCTTCACGGCATCCATTACTTTCGCAATATCAACCTCTTGCGGACACCTCGTTGTGCACGTCTCACAAGCTGCACACAGCCACATAGTCTTGCTCTTGTACACAAGATCATCCATGCCGAGCCGGATTGCGTGTATAATCTGGGCGGGTTTATAGTCCATCGCGTAAGATATCGGACAGCCTGCGGCACACTTCCTGCATTGATAACACAGGTTCACATTCTGGCCGCTTTCATTCAAAACCGCTTTGGCTAATTGTGACTGTGACATAACCTTCAGATTAGTTTCCATCATCTCTTAGCTTCTTTCTCCTGCGACAGGTAACAGGGTCTCTAAGCTTTTTAAGCCATTTTGTAAGAGTAGAGTCGTTTAAGACAGACAGCCCAGGAACATAAAATTCGAGATTGAGAGCCCGGCGATGATATTTTTTTCAGATTTTACCGTCATCGCTGATTTATCTCCGCATTTGGAAGCGAGTGCCGGATCAACCCCTTCGATTTGAAGATACTTGCACTTAGCAAATTTCAACAATATCTTAAGAAATCGGGGCAAAACAGGAACTGATACCTTTCCGGCGGTAGTTTTATGTACGTCCTTCACGAATCTACCTTCTTCTCTGGTTTATAAATAATTTAAGATCAGGGCTTCGATAAAATATTAAATATCATCCTAATTAATACCTAATCACCAGATAATGCACTTTCCGGCCCCTATTTTCCCGTTTTCGAGAAAAATAGCAAGGAAAATTCTCATATTTAGCAAAAAAAAGGGACTTCATTTAGCATTAATGTTCTAAATTAATACCTGCAGAGGGGCTTACACTTCATCTTTTCGAGGGTAAATTACAGCAGGTTCTTGAATTGACTGATAGAAACGGGCGAACCGGATTCTGCGGACTTATCCGCCGCGAAGCAAACAGCCTGCGTCAGTACCGCATCTTCGAGGTCAGGAAATGGTTTTTGGTCGTTGATAATACAGTCCAGAAAATGAGACACTTCACCCTCAAAAGGATGATGGGAAACATCACCACTGTCCGGAAGAACACAGGGGATTTTCATAAAATCGTTTTGACCGCGGAAAAGCTTCGGGGCGAATATTTCATTATTGCGGAGTGTGCCCTCGCTGCCGTAGATTCCGATGTTGAATCTGTAAGGCATCTTTGCATCGAAGGTCGTGTAACTTCGTCCTATCTTTCCATCCTCGAACTTTACATTGATCGAAATTGTCCCCGGGTATTCCGCGGGATTTGCAGTCTTTACCTGATAAGCTGACACCTCTTCGACCCGGCTGCGACCAAACCATCGCAAAGCGTCAACCGCATGGCAGCCCGCCGTCAAAAGTGCCGTGCCGCTCTTTTCAAGACTCCCGTACCATTTTAAATCCCATATCCGGTGCATATAATCGACCTCCACCATAAAAATGTCACCGAATACGCCCTGTTCGATTAAACGGTCAATGGTTATCAACAAGGGATTCCAGTGCAGTACGAAACTTACTACTGTCTTGACTTTGTTCTTTCTTACAGCTTCGCGCTGTTTGCAGACATCTTCCACAGTCAGCGCCACCGGTTTTTCTATTATAATATGCTTGCCCGCCTCAGCCGCGGCAACCACGTATTGCGTATGTACATTATGAGGCGTACACACTACCACAATATCAACGTCCTTCTGTTCAAGCATTGCCGAAGCGTCGGTTTCGATAGTACACTTTAAGCCGTAGCGGTCGCGATACCTTTCCGCATTCGCCCGATTCCGGCTGACAAGCGACCGAACCTCCGAACGCTCATCCTTCACAAAGGCCTTAACGTATTCTTCCGCTACCCAACCACAACCAATTATCGCCGCGCCAAGCTTGTCCATATTCTGTCTCCTTTAATATTGCCGGGAGTATAATAAACTATATCTTCATAGGTGTCTCTAAAAATTGCCGCTGTCACGAGAATGCGTGAAATATTCTCGGCTTTGGCGGAAAGTTAAAAAAATCGCCCCAGGCATAGCCGAAAGCTTCTTCTAAGACGAACCGTACATATGCGCACCTCGACGTGCTGCCTCGATAGCTTCCTTTGTGTCTTGTTTCGCACCAGGATCACCTTGTGTATGCATCCACCGATCGAGTTCTGCGCTGAGACGGGTCATGATGGCAGATGCCGCAGGATCGTCGGCAAGGTTCTTCATTTCATAAGGATCTTTAGCAGTATGATACAACTGCTCAGCAGGTCGGCTCATATATCGTTTGACCAGGTTGTAGGTATGCCGATTAGTCCATGCTTCCCTTACCCAGGTCGCCCAGTACGGATTGTTTAGTCTGCCTTCCCCTGACCAACCCATCAAGTGTTTTTCGATATAGATTTCATCTGGCTGGAGATTGCGGATATAGCGGTACTGCCCGTCACTGATAGTTCGAATAGGGTATGCCGGCCCTTCAGGAATGTTGTTGTGCATACCATAAACAAACTTGCGATGGGTCGATTTCTTACCCAGCAGCACAGGCAGGAAACTCTCCCCATCGTAAGAGTGCGCCGATACGTCACCACCGGCTGCATCAAGAAGTGTTGGCAAAATATCAGTGTATTGAACCAAAGCGTTAGTGCGCTGTCCCGGTTTAATCTTTCCCGGCCAACAGGCAATCAAGGCTGTATGCAAACCGGTATCCCAATTGGTCCACTTACAACCAGGAAATTGGCTCCCCTGCTCAGACGTAAAGAGTATAAGTGTATTGTCTGCCTGGCCGGATTTATCCAGCACCTTGAGTATATCGCCGACCTGTTGATCCATGTACGTAATCTCGGCCAGGTAGTGTGAAAAGTCTTCACGTGTGCGCAGCGTATCGGCGATATTCGGCGGCAGATTCAGCTTTTTTGGAGGGTACTTTGACACATCCCCCATCACCCAGGGTACATGCGGTTCAACCAATGCAACAACAAGACAGAAAGGCCGACCTTGATCATTTCCCATAAACCGACGGATATCCCCTGTATCATGAGGCTTCGTTGGATTGCGAACACAGTTTGCATCAAAACCTCCAACCTTCTCAAATGGAAACGCTCTGGCCGGCTTAACATGTACTTTACCTGCAAGGCCAACGCGATAACCGAGAGACTTCAGATGATGAGGCATGCTGGTGATATTTGGCCGGCTGGCCGAATGGTTCCATGCGCAGCCGTTGCGCATTGGGTAAAGTCCTGTGTACAACTCGGCTCGGCAGGGTTGACACATAGCCGAACCCAGATATGCTTTGTTGAAGACAAGTCCATCCTTCGCCAGCCTGTCGATGTTTGGCGTTGATGCGTTTTTTCCGCCATAGACCGGCAGGTCGTTATAAGTACAGTCGTCGGCCATGATCACAAGGATGTTTGGTTTTGTCTTCTTCACCGTTTTTGGAGATGCTGAAATTCCCTTACCTGCTGCCACGGATACCATCGCAAGTCCTGAATATCCTAAGAATTGTCGTCTGCTCAACATTTTTTCACCCTGATCAAATATTGTTCTTACTTATTAATCCCTGAATATAATCTTACCACAGATACTTTATCAAATCCTCCAGAAAAATAAAGAGGAACTCCCGGACCTGCAAAGGAACCCCATTATTTTGTGCTTGCTTACGAAGCTAAGGGGTGCTATAATATGCATAAGAAAGCATGGTCATTAGGGAATTTAATACTGCGGCAATGAACGACATCGTCCGTATGATTTTCTTAAGTCAAACTGACTGCGAGGGCCAAGAATATTACCTTGTGCATTTTATCGAATGCGCTTGTTTATTTTACTTACGAAAACGAAAGGGATTACAGATGTACAGATTTGTAAGCTTAATTCTAATTTTGACTCTCTGTGTTTTTTCCCCGAGGCTCTCTCAAGCAGAGAGTGGAGATGACCCTAATAACGTTGAGGAACAAGTCGTGACGATTGAACTCACTAAGTATGACGTGAATGACACTACCCTTGAATTATCATACAGGATAAATAACAATACTGACCATGAGGTTTGGATTTGCGATGATGTGTCTTTCTATTTAGCTTCGCGCGATTATGAGGTATACTTATCCGAAGACGAAGAGACCCTTCTAATAAGGAGACGGCTTGACGTCCCAACAGACATAGAATGGGCAATCAACCCGCGCGGTCACTACGTTCTTTTACGCTCCGGCAAGAACGGATCGAATCCCTGTCACTTGAAGTGCCTGTAATATCTCAGCGTGTGTATATGTTCCCAAGCAAATTAGCGGTCTCTGATCACGCAAGACGCCTGGTTCTTGAGATTGGCTTTTACAATGAAGACCTGCCTGGGATGATTCGTGAAATTCTCGAGATAGCGGAGAAACTGAATTGTACACACCTTGAATCCAGTGAGTACTACACAGACTTATTTCAACGTTACTTCAAAGGAATTTGGATTGCACATCGATTCTTTGGAGGATTGTCGGGTTTTGAAGAATACACATATCAAGAGGGAAATGAAGAGATCGTTATCCCATATTCTTGGCAGAGATTCGGTGGTGAGCAGGTTTTACGGATTGAAGTAGATAATGTTCACATTCCTTACGAAGACGAATTTGTGTATGTGGACTACTAAGGGCGACGATTTGAGGTTCTCTTAAGAGTAAAAAGCGGCATATCGCTCCATTGCCTCCATAACCGCCTTTATATTTTCAAGCGGAACACGAGGATATAGTCCATAAATCATCATAAGCCCCAGCGGTTTTCCCCGAAAAGTTCAAACCCTCGCCCTCCGTTATACTTTTTTATTGATTTTGCTAACGGCAGAATATAATTTAGTACATTTATGATTAATCTTGAAAAGATAAAACCCCAAGTTGAGCGAGTATGCCGGAATTTGCCGGTAAAAAGATTAGGTCTGTTCGGTTCGGCGTTAGGACAAAATTTTTCTCGTACCAGCGACGTCGATGTTCTGGTTATTTTCGATACCGGCGAAGATATCGATCTTTTCGATGGATATTTCGAGTTGAAGGAGCAGCTTGAGAAAATATTCAGGCGGGAGGTTGATCTGGTTGTTGATAAAAAATTCAAAAATCCCATACTCAGAGAATCCATCGACAGGACAAGGATAGTCATTTATGAACGATGACACAAGAAAAAACCTCATTGATGTCATCCAGGCTGGCGAAGAGATACAGAATTTTGTTTGTGGAATGGATTTCAAGGCGTATCAAACCAGCCCCGTTACTCAATGAGCCGTAGAGCGCGATTTCGAAATTATTGGTGAAACTCTTAACAGGATTAAATCAACAGACGACGAACTACTTGGTAAGATTTCTGAGCATCACAGAATCATAGGATTCAGAAATATACTGATTCATGGTTATGATGTTGTTGACGAGGCAATTGTTTGGCAGGCCGTCACAAAACACCTGCCGAATTTAATAAGTGAAATAAAACTAATACTGAATGCCTAAAGAAAGACAGGATATCATGGCAGAAATTTTCTACAAATCAATGAATAGAAGAAATTTTTTGAAAACCTCTTTGACCGCCCTCGGAACAATTGTAGCTCTCAATGCAGGCTGTGCACCGGGTCTGAAAAGAACCCAATGCCAGCCATCTCGCTGGGCGCTCTTATCCGATACACATATCCCGGAAGATGTTAACAACAATAACCGGGGATTCTATCCATACCAGAACTTACAAAAAGTAGTTACCGGTATCATCTCCGCACTGCCCGATGGCGTTGCTATAACCGGCGACCTGGCCCGGCTGACCGGTCAACCGGGCGATTATGCCAACCTTAAGAAACTGCTCGAACCAATCGCCGAAAAAAGACCGGTCTTTATGGCGCTCGGCAACCACGACAACCGCGACAACTTCATAAAGGTCTTTGATAATATCCCCGGAGAAAAACAGCCCCTCAAAGGCAAGCACGTTGTAGTCGCCAACAAACCGCCCGCCCGTCTGATTATCCTGGATTCACTCCTATACACCAATAAAACACCCGGCTTATTAGGAAAAGCACAAAGACAATGGCTCGAAAGCTACCTGACCGAATGCGACGACACCCCGACAATACTCTGCTTCCACCACTCTCTGGAAGACGGCGATGGTGACCTGCTCGATTTACCCCGTCTTCTTACCCTCATTAAACCGATTCGCAAAGTCAAAGCTATAGTCTATGGCCACTCTCACGTATACAAGTTTACTCAACACGAAGGAATTCATCTTATCAACCTCCCGGCTGTAGGCTATAACTTCAATGACTCCGACCCCGTAGGCTGGGTAGAAGCCAGCATGACTGCCAAAGGCGGCGATTTCAAACTGCACGCAATAGCCGGAAACACCGCTAACGACCAAAGTGTAACAAAACTTAAATGGCGGACATAATAGGGCGCAAGAAAACAATCCTTGCAATTGCCAGCTCTTTTCTGGTATAAAAGCAGCCGGTAATATAACACCTGCGCCTGCTTTACGGGTGATGGCCAGGCAAACCGAAAATATAAAGGACAGGATAAACTCTCGATGCAATCTTCTGCACGGATGCGAATAGACGCCGAACACGACAAGTCACGCCTGACACCTCTGCGCAATCAGTCCAAACTGGATAGCTTTCGCAAAAAGCAGTGGGAAATCCGGCCAACGGACGACCGCGCCGCAGAGCTTGCTCGATCGCTGAAAATTTCACCTGTATTAGCACAGCTCTTAATCAATCGCGAAATAACAGACACCCAAACCGCTTCCGATTTCTTAAGACCCAAGCTAACACAGCTTATCGATCCTGCCCAAATGCCCGGAATCGAACAGGCGGTTCAGCGGTTAAAGCACGCCGTTAAAAATAAGGAAAAAATCACCGTCTATGGCGACTACGACGTGGACGGTATAACAGGCGTCTCAATCCTCTGGCAGGTTCTAACGCTGCTCGGCGCCAATGTTGATTATTATATCCCGCATCGTATCGATGAAGGCTATGGCCTCAATGAAGAAGCCATCCGAACTCTGGCAAAATCCGGCACACAACTTCTGGTCACCGTCGATTGCGGCGTTACCGCATACGACTCAGCCCGGCTCGCCCGCCAACTGGGGCTTGATTTAATAATAACCGACCATCACCAGATAAGTCCCCAGCCCGACTGCCGGCTTCCGGAAGCTGTCGCCATCGTGCATCCCGCTCTGGAAAAATCCTACCCGAACCAGGCCTCCGCCGGCGCTTTGGTCGCCTATAAACTGGCCTGGGCCATTGCCAACGAATTCAACTCGGGCCAAAGGCTCGAACCGAAGTTACGCGAATTTATGCTGAACGCAACAACCTTAGCCGCAATGGGTACCGTCGCCGACATCGTTGACCTGCGAGGCGAAAACCGAGCCCTGACAAGCTATGGTCTAAAGGCACTCCCGGAATGCAAGCTTTCCGGCATACAGGCCTTGATTGAATCGGCCGGCCTGACCGGTCAGCAGCTCGACAGTTTCCATATAGGCTTTCGCCTTGCACCGATGCTAAACGCCGCCGGACGAATGGGACACGCCCGCCTGGCTGTGGAACTGCTCACATCCGACAGTCAGATTCGCTCCATGCAGATAGCCGAATATCTCAAAGAGCAAAACAGCAAACGCCAGCAATACGAGCGCAAGATATTCAAACAGGCCTGCGAGATGATAGTCGAGCGAAACCTCCATCACCCCGACCGTAAAAGCATAGTCCTCGCCAGCGAAAACTGGCACACCGGCATAATAGGCATCGTCGCTTCGAGAATAGTCGATAAATTCTATCGTCCGACGATTATGATTAACGCAGGTGCCGCCGAAAACGGCGTCGCTCATGGTTCCGCCCGTTCAATTCATGGCTTCTGTCTGCTCAGCGCAATCGAAGCCTGTTCACAGCACTTAGTCCGCTTCGGCGGTCATAAAATGGCTGCCGGCGTAACTATCGAAACTGAAAAAATAGAATCCTTCACAGCCGATTTCGAAGCCTATGCTAAAGAAAACCTCAACGAAAACGACGTCTCCGCCAAACTTCACATCGATGCCGTCGCTCCGTTAGCTGAGTTCCGGGCGGAAATGGTAACCGAGCTGCAAATGCTCGGTCCTTTCGGACAGGGTAATCCCAAACCTGTTTTCGCAACAAAAGGAGTTCGCCTGGCCTCTCCCCCAAGAAGAGTCGGCTCCGGACGTGAGCATCTTCAGCTCGCTATAACCGATAATACAAACGCAGTCCGATGTATCGGTTTCAGGTTCGGAAAACTGGAAAAAAAGCTCCTCGAAAACGAATTCTTCAACGTCGCCTATCAGCCTCAGTTCAATACCTACAACGGAAACACCAACGTCGAATTCATCCTAACCGACATCCAGTTCGAATAAGAACCGCTATCTTTTTTTGACCTCCACCCTGTCAATCTTGAACTGCCCCATCGTACCGATTAAGTTAAGAAAGTCCTCGGGATTTCCGCTGCCCGCCGCTAATATGATATGGCCGGCGTCATAACCGCCCCTGCCGGTACCCCTGAAGGCCGCATCTATTCCTATCCACTTGTCACCGACATACGCCTGCGCCCAGGCATGACCGCCGAATCCGTTCAACACAGTACCCCACTCCTCTACGTATGCCAGCCCCGTTACAACCTTGGCCGGAATACCGACAGCTCTGCAAAGTGCCGCAGTAAGTACGGCGTGTTCCGTACAGTCACCCTGCTTACTTGAGACAACCTCGACCGCTGAGGCATATCCGACTGAAAGATTTTTGTCCTCGACATAGTCCGCCACAAATGCTTCAATCCTGCTGATAGCCTCGGCCGCATCACTCGACCGGCCGACCGCCCGCTTCGCAAGGTCAATGATAACCTTCTGATCGCTCTCCACATATCTCGACGCCTTTAGGGCTTCGAGCGCCTCCGGGTCGCTGCCACTATAAGGAAAGCTCTCCCCCTTCGGTGCAGCAACAGGCTCGACCGTTAATAATAAATTACCATTATTAAGCCGCTCTACTCTCTGATTGTCACCGGAGGGTATTCTCAAATCAGCCGCTTCCTGTACAGGACTCAGATAATATGTAATCGACCTGGCGGACCCAACATCACCTAATGGCTCAGGACTTTTCATAAACATCTTGTTAACCACCTCAAGAACATCGATCTCGCCGAGTGCGAATTCCTTGCTGCACGCCACCTGCTCGATGGTCATACCCATTACGGGCATAACGCTTTTCTGAAGACTTAGCTCATCATCATAATACTCAGTGCTAACCATCGGACCTGTTTGCGGTAAACTTATCGTACTCGTTACTTCTATCAAAGCGACAACCCGGCCAAGCAGATCAATATTCTGCTTCGAGCCAACCTTTACCTCTACGTCAACAACCTGCATCATACTCGGATCAAATGCTTTTACATTGTAAGCGGTTCCTCCTTCAAGGCCATGCTTCAAGTGCAGCAGCCGCATTCCCTCCGACATTACCGCCCCTTCCGGCCAATCAAATTCTACTTCCTGCTGCCCTGTCTTTACCTTTACCTTACCCCGCTCGTCGATGGTACCTACCGTCTTACTGGCCATTAACCCCATTGCCTGTTCAAGCTCGAAACCGAGAGGCTTGCCCTCGACAGTCTCGAAAGTTTTCGCATTGGTCTTAACGGTAACCGGCACACCTATCCGGCTCAAGGTAATCTTAAGCTCAATGGATGTAGTAACTTTTTCACCTTCAACATCACGCCTTTGTATGGCATAACCCACCTTTTTACCTTCCATCAAAAGAGCAAAGTATTCTGTCTCATCCTCTTGATCTTCCGAAACATCAATGGCAGATGCGATTACCTTAGCCGGCAGTTTTTCTGTTGTGGGTTTATCTAATGATACCCGTTCAGTACCGTCCTGATTTGATGCTGTTGTCTGCTGCACGGACTGCGGCGGCGAAGATGTTGGTTTTTTACGACAACCAACAACGCTGAAAACAACCAATACAAAACAAAGCCAAAGAAAAAACTTACCCTTCATAATCTTTTGTTCCCTTCTCAAATACATGCGGACACCTCAACCGGATATTTCTCCGGTAAATACCGGCGATTCTTATACGCAAAAGTTCAAAACCGGATTATAACCCGTAAAAAACAATTTCTCACCAGAATAATTTCTGCCGGCAGTAAATATATCCAAAAACCATTTTTTATTCCGTTGGCAGATACACTAAGGTTGCATTGCCCTTGCATCCGATTAAAATAAAAAGATATGAATTTTAACGAACTGCTAAACCTGGTTTCTTCAGACAACGCTCGAAATATTTGCGTTGATTCACGCACTGTCACAGATGGTGATATCTTTGTGGCCGTCAAAGGCACCGCCTGCGACGGGCACGATTTCATTGACCAGGCCCTCGACAAGGGCGCCGAATACATCGTCTGCCAAACCGCTCCCGATAGATACACTCAAAACGATACTGACGTAATAGTTGTTGATGATTCCATAGAAGCCGCAGCCCTCCTCGCTCAAACAATCAGGGGCAACCCTGCTTCTCAGCTAACGAACCTCGCGGTCACCGGCACAAACGGAAAAACCACCGTCGCATATATGGTACGCTCCTGCATCCGGCAGGCAGGACAAAAGTGCGGCCTGCTTGGTACCGTTATTTACGATACCTGTTCAGAAAACCCCAGCGAAGCTGTTCTGACAACACCAGACTGTTTGACAATTGCCGCCGGACAGGAGCAAATGCTAAAAAACGGCGCAAAGTATATGGTCATCGAAGCAAGCAGCCACGCACTCTCGCAAAACCGTCTGGCAGGCATTAGCTTCAAAGCCGCAGCTTTCACAAACCTCGCCGGAGACCACCTTGACTATCATAAAACCGAAGAAGATTACCTGGCGGCAAAAACCATACTTTTCTCCGCCCTTTCACCCGATGCCGTAGCGGTACTGAATAAACAATCACCGCATGCCCCCTCCATTGCAAAGCAAACCAAGGCCAAAATCCTGTGGTACTCAATTGACACCCAGGCCGACATCACCGCCCATATCGAATCCATGGACACCGGCGGAACGGTTTTCAATATGGTTTGCGCCGGCCAATCTGCTATCGTAAAAACACCCCTGCTCGGCCTGTATAATGTGAGCAACTGCCTGGCCGCTGCCGGATTATGCCTCGCCGCCGGCTTCGATTTGGAAAACATAGCCGCCGGCCTGTCAGCCTTGAAGACGATACCGGGCCGACTGGAAAAAATCGACTTCCCCTGTGATTTCTCCGTGCTGGTCGATTACGCACACACCGACGACGCCTTGAAAAACGTCCTCTCGACACTAAAGCCGCTCTGCAAAGGAAAGTTAATAGCCGTTTTCGGATGCGGCGGAGATAGAGACAAAACAAAACGCCCGCGTATGGCCCGGGTGGCAGAACAATTAGCTGATTTTATAATCGTTACCAGCGACAACCCTCGAACCGAAAGTTCCGAAGAAATCATAAAAGACATAATTCCCGGCTTCGAAAATCCGGATTCGCAAACAATTTTGATTGAGCCGGATAGAAAAAAAGCCATCGCCTCATCAATAAAAACCGCCTGCAAAAATGATATCGTCCTCATAGCAGGCAAAGGCCACGAAACCTACCAGATAATCGGAAAGCAGAAGTTCGATTTCAGCGATAAAAAAATCGCAATGGAGTACCTGACCACAAAACGTAAATAATCCTGTGATTCAGACAAGACTAACGAATAGGTTGGCACACTATGCAGAAACTTCCAGATAGGTCGAAAAGCTGTGCGGTCGTGGAGCTTCAAGACCCTCTGAATCCATCCCCTCCAGATGGAAAGCAATAGCTTCTTTCATATTTATCTCTACTTCTTCCTTGCTGGAGCCGGTTGCAATACAACCCTGCAAATCAGGAGAAAATGCCGAAAAACCGTTTTTTGTTTCTTCGATTATTACAAGATATTTCATCGTTTTTTCGATTTACTACACATAGACCAGCTTTTTCACTTCCTTTTTTATAATATCCGAATGCCTGTCTGTCTCTACATCCAAATCATAGTCCATCTGAAGTCCCAGCCAAAACTGTGGCGAATTGCCAAAATAGCAGGCCAAACGGAGTGCCGTGTCTGCCGTTACGCTTCTTTTGCCATGAATAATCTCATTTATTCTTCGAGGAGACACTCCCAAACATTGACCAAGCTTGTTCTGGCTTATGTCCAGAGGCTTTAAAAACTCTTCGAAAAGTACCTCACCAGGATGTAAAGGAGGAATCTTGCTCTTACTCATTTTTTCACCTCAATGATAATCTGTAATTTCTACTCCGAAAGCATTATTATCTACCCACTTAAAACAAATCCGCCATTGATCATTAATACGAATGCTGTACTGCCCTTTTCTTTTTCCGGATAATTTTTCCAGCCTGTTGGCAGGCGGAACTTTCAAATCAATTAATGTTTTACTCCTGCCAAGCATACGCAGTTTCCTAAAAGCTGCTTTTTGAATATCACGAGGCAGCTTCCGGGAATATTCCCGGCCGAAGATTTTCTCTGTTTCTTTACATTTAAAGGTTTTGATCATAAACCAACTTAATTATATAACGCATAACGTTATTAGTCAAGATATATTTTAAAATATTTGTATTTTTTATAGAACGTAATGTAATTTATACGATTAAATCTCACCGATTATTTCAAAATCCTTGACCACCTGTAAAATTCCAACATAATTGCTTATATTACATTAACAAATCTTTATATTGCTGAAAATACATAATTAGATTATCGAAAAACTAAAATGAAAAAATACCCGATATCAGCACTGGCTCAGATAATAAATGCCGGTCCGGTCACAAACACCGGTATTTTCACAGGCGTAAGTATAGACTCACGTACGACCAAAGCTGGTGATTGTTTCTTTGCAATCGCCGGAGAAAATTTCGATGGCCATGATTACGTAGCCGATGCCTTTGCAAAAGGCGCCCCTTGTGCCGTAGTAAGCAAAGACATCGAAGATAACACCATTGTCGACAAATCCATACTCAAAGTCCCCGATACCATAAAAGCCCTCGGCGATCTTGCAAACCAATACCGAAGGCAAGCCGGCTTCAAAGTGGTTGCCATAACCGGCTCGGCGGGCAAAACAACAACAAGACAAATTACTTATCATGCCCTAAGTCAGCGTTTCCGCGTACATCAGTCGCCGAAGAGTTTTAATAACAATATAGGCCTCCCACTTACCTTGCTCACAGCAGAGCCCGACTGTCAGATTGTCATTGCCGAACTCGGCAGTAATCATCCCGGCGAAATAGCCTGCCTTACTCGAATAGCAGCCCCGGACATCGCAGTTGTAACCAACGTCCACCCGGCCCATCTGGAAGGATTTGGCAGCCTCAAGACAATTATAGAAGAGAAGCTGTCCATCTCAGAAGGACTCAAACCCGAAGGTGTTTTGATAATCAACGCCGACTTCGACGATTTGGTCGCTGCCTGCCGGGCCAAAGGAACTAAATTCATAACCTTTGGTAAATCAGACGGCGCCGACTATAAGGGACAAAATATCAGATACGAAGCCTCCTCCAGCAGATTCACTATCGACGGCACACAGGTGCATTTACCTTTGGCCGGCCCGGGCAACCTCGAAAACACACTTGCCGCCTGGGCTCTCTGCAGCCGGTTTGATATGAGTATCGACGAGTTCGCTCAGGCCGTCAGCAGCCTTTCACCGGTTTCCATGCGCACCGAACTTTTGCAAATTGGCTCGCTAACGATATTAAGCGATTGCTATAACGCAAATCCAGCCTCAATGAAAAATGCACTGAATATATTAACCGGCCTCGACCCGACTCGAAAACGCCGGCTTGTCTTTATCTGCGGCGATATGGCTGAACTTGGTACACAAACAGAGCGCCTCCACTCAGAGCTGGGCACTTCAATAGCAAAGGCCAAAATTGAGCTGCTGATAGCTGTCGGTAAATTCGCTAAAATCACCGCTGATGCCGCTAAAACAGCCGACGAACGCAATTTGGATTCCAACCGGTCAGGGCTAATGAAAATAAAATGTTTCGAAGATACCCTTTCTGCCTGTAATAATCTGAATAAATTCATAAAAGATTACGATATACTATTAGTGAAAGGTTCACGTACGGCTCGGCTGGAAACAGTCGTCGAGAAACTAAAAGAGATTTTCTCGTGACCGGAATCACAGGCCACGGGACACGGATTACGAAATGATTTACCACTTGTTATGGTATCTGAGGGATATTTTTACACATCGCTTCGGCTTTTATGCCTATCAGAACGTGATGTTTCGCTCGGTATCAGCCATACTTACCAGCCTGCTTATCGCCCTGCTGATCGGCCCTAAAATCATCCGATGGCTCATGCGAAAAAAAATCGGCGACAGGCCTGAATTTCACCATGCCACCCTAAACGAGCTGACCAAAGAAAAGGCAAACACCCCGACTATGGGCGGCCTTATAATCATACTTTCAACCGTTACAACCACATTATTATGGGCGAAGCTGAATAATCCATTTGTTCAAAAGGCAATTGTCCTTATTATTTGGTTCGGAGCCCTCGGCGGAGTTGACGACTGGCTGAAGCTCACCCTCGATGTCCGCCACCGAAGCAGAAACGGATTAAGACCATGGGAAAAGCTCATCTTCCAAATCGGCGGAGCGGTACTGATAGCTTCTTTTTTATACGCCGACTTTGTTAATATAGACGACGCTAAATTATTCTGGCTGCCGTTCTATAAGCATGGCCTGCCCCTGGCCAACTGGATGTTCATACTGATCGCGATTTTTTATCTCTCGGCCACCAGCAACGCCGTCAACCTGGCCGATGGTATGGACGGACTGGCCGCCGGCTGCGTCGGAATGGTCTCTCTGGTGCTCGCAATTCTCTGCTATGTCGCCTCTGAAACTATGTCACGAACTACACCGGTAACATGGGCAAGCTATCTTCTTCTGCCGGCCATACCACAGGCCGGAGAGCTGACCATCTTTTATTCTGCAATCTTAGGCGCCGTCCTCGGCTTCCTGTGGTTCAACTGCCACCCCGCTCAGACCTTTATGGGCGACGTGGGCTCGCTTCCATTAGGCGCCGCAATGGGATACGGCGCGCTCGTAACACGAAACGAAATTCTGCTTCTTATTATTGGCGGCATATTCGTCATTGAATTGCTCAGCGTAGTCCTGCAAGTCGGCTATTTTAAATACACCGGAGGCAAACGCCTCTTCAGAGTCGCACCCATACATCACCATTTCCATCTTATGGGCTGGAGTGAACCCCAGGTAGTAGTGCGATTCTGGCTTTTGTCCGCCGCCTTCGCAGCCCTTGCACTGGCAACACTGAAAATCCGATGACTCTGCCGACAAACTCAAAAACATCGATACGGAAAACCGGCGAGCTAATCCTGGACCGATAATTGCCCCTTCCTTTGCTTACCAAAAAACAGACAACTGATACATATAACAGATGCCCGATAATCTCACCAGATAAAGCTCTTTATCAAACAACTAATCCAAAGAACACCCTGACCGGGAAACCTTTCCACCTAAGCCTTAAGTTCTCCTGAACTTAAGCCGACTTTATCCATGAGATATCCCAGCCTTGGAACTTGATAATAAGTAGCTGCGGGGGGGATCGCGAAAAATTCGTAAAATCAGAGGAATAAAAATGATAAGAGCAAAAGACATCATGAGTACAAATGTTATCAGCGTCAAAAAAGACGACTCGATATTTGATGCCATCAAACTTCTGGTGGAAAAAAACGTATCAGGACTGCCGGTCGTCGATGATGATATGACCTTAACGGGAATTCTTTCAGAAAAAGATGTCGTTGATTTGTATTATGAGCATGAACTCGCTGATAGTAAAACAGTTGGTGACTATATGACACATCCCGCGGTCTGCTTTGACGAAAACAATGCTCTTCTTAATGTATGTAACTTTTTGGTAAAGAATATCTTTAGAAGAGTTCCGGTCACATCAGGTGGTAAGCTTGTTGGAATAATCAGTATTAAGGATATTCTCAGCTCAGTTTTGCAGTTAAGGCAGCAGCAAACAATCGCCGCCAATTAACAAGCATATATATCCCCAGCTTTTATCATCCAATAGCAGCTCATATATCGCGATCATAGGATTCTTCACTATGGATTTGAACATTCCTTCTGTAGCCTGTTGTGCCGTCGTCGGAATCCATTTTATCTAATTTTCTCTGCATCAAGAAGATTTTAACGGCAGTGGTCCCGCAACCCAGACCGACGATGAAGAATACTATAGAGGCAAGTATCGCAAACAAATCACGCAGAATATAAACAAGAAATCCGAATCCGATTAGCAGCAGACCAGTAATAAAAAGCCCCGCCGCAAAGTTCCTGGACGCTTGTGAGATTACATTGTTGTAAAAACGAAAACTCATACAGCGTTCCTTAATACGGTGAGCCGGCCCCCTGCATCATAAAGGGCAGGGGGCACAGACGTCTCACCGTTACAAATACTTAGTACATTCCGCCGCCGCCTGGAGGCATCGCAGGAGCTTCCTTCTTTTCCGGAATCTCACTTACTATCGCGTCGGTCGTCAAAAGCAGCGAAGCAATCGAGGCCCCGTTCTGCAGTGCGGCCCGTTCGACCTTCGTCGGAACAATCACACCGAACTTAATCATATCACCGTACTGCTTGCGAAGTGCATCATAGCCGAAATTCTTGTCCTTGCTCTCCATAACTTTCTGGGCCACAATCGAACCGTCCAGCCCTGCGTTCTGTGCGATTTGCTTAATCGGTGCAACTACTGCCCTTCGAACAATATCAACACCTATCTTCACATCCCCGCTCGCCTTGACTTTATCAAGTGCAGGCAGCGCTCTCAGCATCGCAACACCGCCGCCGGGAAGAATACCTTCCAAAGCAGCAGCTCTGCAGGCGTGAAGGGCATCTTCGACGCGAGCCTTCTTTTCCTTCATCTCCGCCTCAGTCGCGGCACCGACATTAATCTGTGCCACACCGCCGGCCAGCTTCGCAAGTCTTTCCTGAAGTTTCTCGACATCATAATCACTCGTCGTGTTCTCAATCTCGTTCTTTATTTGTTCGATTCTTCCCCTGATGGCTTCCGTGCTGCCGCCGCCTTCGATAATAGTAGTTGAATCCTTATCGATGGTAATGCGTTTGGCCCTGCCAAGCTGCTTCAGCTCGATGTTCTCCAACTGAAGTCCGAGGTCCTCGAAAATAGCATCGCCGCCGGTCAGTGTCGCAATGTCACTTAGCAGCGCCTTACGTCTGTCACCAAAACCCGGTGCCTTCACCGCGGCGACCTGAAGTATGCCGCGAAGCTTATTGACAACCAGTGTTGCAAGGGCCTCGCCCTCGACGTCCTCGGCGATAAGCAGCAATGGCTTGCCCTGCTGAGAAACCTTCTCAAGCAGTGGGATAAGTGACTTTATCGAGCTGATCTTCTTCTCGTGAATCAGAATATAAGGCTTCTCAAGAACTACTGTCATATCTTCCAGGTTATTAACAAAGTGCGGGCTCAGATATCCCTTATCGAACTGCATACCCTCGACCAGATCAACTGTCGTCTCCAGCGACTGGCCCTCTTCGACGGTGATAACGCCGTCTTTACCGACCTTGGTCATCGCCTCAGCAAGCTTCTTGCCGATTTCTGAGTCCTGGTTTGCCGAACATGTCGCGACCTGTTCGATTTGCTTGGTTGAATCGACCGGGATGCTCATATTCATTAATTCATTTACGATTGCCTCAACACCTTTTTCGATACCGCGTTTTACCTGCATCGGATTGGCGCCGGCTGTAATATTTTTCAGACCCTCATCGAAAATGCTCTCAGCCATAATCGTAGCCGTCGTTGTCCCGTCACCGGCAACGTCAGATGTCTTGGAGGCAACCTCCTTGACCATCTGGGCGCCCATATTCTCATAGGCGTCTTCCAGTTCAATCTCTTTGGCTACCGTAACGCCGTCCTTGGTAACGGTCGGCGAACCGAACGATTTTTCCAAAACTACATTTCTGCCGCACGGCCCAAGTGTGATCTTCACAGCTTTTGCGAGCTTGTTCACACCTTTCTGAATTGCGGCGCGTGCGTCAGTGCCGAATGCTATCTTTTTTGCTGCCATATTTTTCTCCTGTTTTTTAGGTTATTGTTTTTTCTGTGTGCTTTCCCTTACTTTTCTATCACAGCCATAATATCCGACTCACTCATAATCAGATATTCTTTACCGTCTATCTTCACATCCGTACCCGCGTAGCTGGTGAAAAGCACATCATCACCCTTCTTCACCTGCAATTTTCTTACTGTCCCGTCTTCGAGCACTTTACCGTCACCAACGCTGACGATTTTACCTCTTTGCGGTTTCTCTTTGGCGCTGTCCGGCAGGACTATCCCGCCCTTCGTCATGGTTTCCGCTTCGAGACGCTGAACAAGCACCTTATCTGCTAATGGTCTAATCTTCATTTCCTGATTACTCCTTTCGAAAAAGTTCTTAATTCTCTTTTTTCTTCTTTAGGTTTATTACACAATTAATTATTCTTTTCGCCTATTGCGCGAAAACATTACAACTGTACTTTTTTATAAACAATCTGTTCAATTGTTCCTGCAAGATTCCCATATCAACCGGCTTGTCAATCACACTGAAAACATCCAGACTCAGAGCCTTGCCGAGTAAAGATTCCCCCGTCGCACTGCTCAAAAGAATGCACGGCACAAGCGGATAATCCATCCGGATAATTTTTATCGTCGCCAGCCCGTTGGAGCCCACCGAATCCATATCAACAATAGTCGTATGAATCCGTTTCCTCTCGATAATATTAACGAACTCGCTGGCGTTCTCAGCCACCAGCAGATTAACCCCCCTTGGACGAAATATACTGCGCACCGCCTCCGGCCATGCCCAGCTTGCTTCACTGGCAAGAACGTTTACTTCTTCAAGTTGTGATAGATTCGAGACCATATCAATTTAATAAATGTGCAAATATCGTGCCAAATGCCTTTTTATGCGACCGTATCAGCGCAAGTGCTTATTGCAATAGAACTTAAGAAATCCACTGCACAACACCCTCACCTGCCAAAACCCCTCACAAATCCCATTTTCTCTGCCAACCTGACAGGATGTGATACCATCTGACCAACCGCCGTAAACCTGGCACACTTGAACAAAATATGCTAATCCTCAGTATAATACTCATCCCGGCTTGTATGCTCTGCTGCCAGAGTTTATTATACAGGCAAAATCGACTGATGATTCTTTTATACGCAGAGGTCAATATGACGAACAGAACCAAATCTCTTGTACTGATTATCGCAGCTCAATTGTTCTTAAACGGCTCCATTAATCCGTCGTTCTGCAGCGAAATGTCAAGGTCGCAAAGAAGAACACCCATCGTAGAGGTTTACGAAAAGACCCGCGATACCGTCGTAAACATTTCAGGCCTCCGCCAGGTACCGACATCGGCATGGGGCGGATATGACTGGCCCGGCATGTTCGATTTCTGGGGACCGAGAGTCGAAAGGGAAGTATCCGTTCTGGGCTCGGGAGTAGTGGTCCACGAAGACGGCTATTTAATCACAAACGCGCACGTAATCAAAGAGGCACAAAACATCAAGGCCATATTCAACAACGGCGACGAATTCCAATGCTCGGTTATCAGGGCCGATGAAAGCAAAGACCTGGCATTGTTAAAAATGCAGGCCAATAAAAAACTCCCCTTTGTTCATCTCGGCAGCAGTAACGATTTGATGATAGGAGAAACCGTCATAGCAATCGGCAACCCATTCGGCTATTCGAACACTCTTACTACCGGCGTGATAAGCGCCATCGGAAGAGATATCGCTGTCGAGGAAGGCTCATGGCTTCGCGGCCTTATACAGACCGACGCACCCATTAATCCCGGTAACAGCGGCGGCCCGCTCTTCAATATCAACGGAGACCTCATAGGAATAAATACCGCCATAAGGGCCGGGGCGAACAATATAGGCTTTTCCATTCCCGTTGATACCCTCGCCGACAATCTGGCACAAATGCTTATGCCTGAAAAGCTCCGCCGGGTCCGCCTGGGACTTCTCGTCGGAAGAATAAAAACAATTGGCAGCCAGACCGGCCTCGTTATCGATTCCGTCATCGATCCGAGCCCGGCTCATGACAAAGGCCTTGCCGCAGGTGACATCATTCTCGAAATGGACGGCCATAAACTTGCAAACATAATAGACTTCTACGTCAGAATGATAAGCAAGGAAGTCGGCCAGCCTATAACCATAGAATATATCAGGCCCGGTGCTTTCCTGTCCAGAACCAGAAAAGTACAACTCTCCATGCTCGTAAGACCTCTGCCGAACGGGCAGGACCTTTGTCGGAAATTCTTCCAGATGAACGTCTCCGAACTCAACACGGCCGTCGCCTC
>JAVVFI010000329.1:0-6310 GCA_032250555.1 Sedimentisphaerales bacterium | reverse complement strand
CATTTTTTTCTATTTTAATACAGATATTTTCGGTCCTTGCCTGACTGTTATGTAATTTTTACCGATTCCTTTTTTTGATGATAACATTATCCGTATTGAGCAAAACAATCCAGCAATTGCTGTTCTACCGGTATATTTTAACAATTAATCATAGCCCTCTGCCAATCGTGGAAACCGTCGTCAATTTAAATCACACCTGTCTTCGCCATTGAGTTTTTTTCTGTTTCTGTCTGACTTTTATGCCGATATATCGAATGAGGTATTTTTGGTCTTAGCGAGAAGTTCATCTGTCTTTGAAGACAAATGCTTTCATATATAAGCGCTTCTACGTTGGATTATATAGGACGATGAATTGATAATGCGTGCCAAACTATATTTGCAGAGGGTTCAAATCAAGACCATGCACACGAGAAGGATTATGCATGGGATTTGAGAAAAAATAATCATATTTTGAACCTTCAGGATTAGTGGAATTTTGAAGGAGGTAAAAGTGAAGGTTGCCATCCTTGCAGGTGGAGTCGGAACGCGGCTTGAAGAAGAGACAATTATCAGGCCCAAGCCAATGGTGGAAATAGGTGGTATGCCCATCCTTTGGCATATCATGAAGCATTTCTCACATTACCATTACCAGGAATTCGTGATCGCCCTGGGATATAAGGGAGTGTACATCAAGAAGTATTTCACAGATTATTGCACTCTTCAAAGCAATCTGACAGTAAACATCCAGAACGGCGATGTGCACAGGCACAACAATGACTACCATCCCAAATGGACTATTGATCTCATTGATACTGGTCTGGCAACGATGACCGGTGGCCGGATTAAACGTTTAGGGCCATACCTTGACAATGAAACATTCATGCTGACGTGGGGTGACGGCGTCTCAAATGTGAACCTTGATGAGCTGCTTAAATTTCACAAATCTCACGGTAAGCTGGCAACACTAACGGCAGTTCGACCAACCGCCCGCTTCGGTCATCTCGATCTCGATGGCGATAGAATCGTTGAATTTTCAGAGAAGCCGCAAACCAGTGAAGGCTGGATCAACGGCGCATTCTTTGTCCTTGAGCCGGCCGTTTTTGATTATGTTCAAGGCGATCAGACAGTATGGGAAAGAGAGCCAATGGAACGTCTGGCTAAAGATGGACAATTGATGGCTTACAAGCATACAGGCTTTTGGCAGTGTATGGATACGCTTCGCGATAAAGGTCTGCTAAATGGGTTGTGGGATTCGGGCAACGCCCCCTGGAAGATATGGGAGTAAAGTTTTTATGCGTGTATTGATTACAGGACATTTGGGGTATATCGGCACGGTCATGGTACCTATGTTTATTTCCGAAGGTTATGATGTTGTCGGATTAGACAGTGACCTTTACCGCTCCTGCACATTTGGTGATAATCCGATGGAAGTTACGAATATTTGCAAGGACATACGAGAAGTGGAGATTGATGACCTGAAGGATTTCGATGCTGTATGCCATCTGGCAGGTTTGTCGAACGACCCCCTCGGTGATTTTAATCCGGAATTGACGTATGAGATTAATCACAGAGCTTCGGTCAGGCTTGCCGTATTGGCTAAGAAGGCCGGAGTGAGGCGTTATGTGTTTTCCTCTTCCTGTAGTTGTTATGGAGCGGCGGGAGATGATATGCTTACAGAAGAAGCCCCGTTCAATCCGGTAACACCTTATGGCCAGTCAAAGGTATGGACAGAGCGTGACGTATCGGCCCTGGCAGATGATGATTTTTCGCCTACATTCCTGCGCAATGCCACGGCTTATGGTGTGTCACCGCGTTTACGTTTTGATCTGGTGCTAAACAATCTCACAGCATGGGCATTTACTACAGGCAAGATATTGATGAAGAGCGACGGCAGTCCGTGGAGGCCTATTGTACATATACAGGACATATCCCGCGCATTCGTCTCAGTGCTAAATGCTCCACGTGAGCTGATTCACAACGAGGCTTTCAATGTTGGTCGAACTCAGGAAAACCTGCAAGTCAGGGATATTGCCAGGATAGTTGGTAAAACAATACCCGGCTGTAAAGTTCAGTTTGCCGACGGCGCTTCGCCGGACAAGCGGAACTACCGTGTTAATTGTGACAAGCTGCCTAAAGTGCTGCCGAGTTTTAATCCACAATGGGATACTCACCGCGGCGCTCAGGAGCTTTATGAAGCATACAAGAAATACTGCATAACATTAGAAGACTTTGAAGGACCCAGGTACCAGAGGATAGGCCATATTCACAAACTTCTCGAAGATGGTATTCTTGATGCAAACCTGCGGTTTCAAGGGCAGGATTCGTTCATAAACATAGAAAAATAGCGGGAAAGATCCTTATGATTTCTATCAATAACATTTTCGAGCAACGATGCCGGCAAGCACATTGTCGATCCTGCAAACAAGCCGGCTTAATCGGGATACTGGATCTTGGAATGATGCCCTTGTCCGATGGCCTGCTTACCGAGACACAACTTGCTGATTCCGAAGATAAGTTCCCGCTTGAAGTAGCTTACTGCCCGCAATGTTCGTTGGTTCAGATACTGGTGACGGTACCTCCGGAAAAACTTTTCTGTGAGGATTATCCTTACTACTCATCGTTTTCCGATACTCTTCTGAAACATTCACGCAGAAATGTTCAGTCTTTAATTCAAAAATGTAAGCTGGACGCTGACAGTTTTGTTGTTGAACTGGCAAGTAATGACGGCTACTTACTTAAGAACTACCTCGAAAACGCTGTCCCATGTCTTGGCATTGATCCTGCCGAGGGACCGGCAAAGTCCGCCGAAAAAGCGGGAGTACCCACACTGCGATCATTTTTTACACCGGACCTTGCCCAACAATTGGTAAATGACGGATGCAGGGCCGATGTCGTTCACGCTAACAATGTGCTCGCTCATGTACCCGATACAAACGGTTTTATACAGGGAATTCGTATCCTGCTAAAGGACGAAGGATTGGCCGTCATTGAGGTACCGTACATAAAGGATTTGATTGACTATTGCGAGTTCGATACGATATATCATGAGCATTTGTGTTATTTCTCTGCGACCGCTCTCGATCATCTTTTCCGCCAAAACGGGCTGTATCTTAACGACATCGAACGACTGCCCATTCATGGTGGTTCGCTGAGATTATACATTGGTCGCAGGGAAAATGTACAGGAGTCGGTGCGGGAGCTTCTAACACAAGAACAGCAACTGGCAGTGGATAAGTATCAGTACTATGAAGGTTTTGGCGATAAGGTTCAGAATATTCGAAGACAGATGAGAAAACTTCTTCATGATAAAAAAGATGAAGGCAAAACTATTGCTGCTTACGGTGCCGCCGCCAAGGGAGCAATTATGCTTAATTTCATCGGAACCGGAGCGGATGTGATTGACTATGTCGTCGATCGTAACATCCACAAACAGGGCAAGTACATGCCCGGTCTGCACATCCCCATCTGTGATCCATCGCGGCTTGAGAAGGAATTACCTGATTATGTCGTTATCTTGCCCTGGAACTTCAAAGACGAAATCCTGTTACAGGAAGCCGCCTTTAGGGAAAAAGGAGGCAAGTTTGTGATTCCGATCCCGGAACCTGTAATCGTTTAGGAGTTGATATGGGCGAAGCAACATTGAAATTGCCAAAAGAGGTTTCTTTTGAAGTTTTCCAGCAGAGTGACTATGTTTGCCCGAACTGTAATTCAAAAGAACTTTCTGTATTCTATAGCGTAACTGATATTCCGGTTCATAGCTGTCTGTTGATGTCGAGCAAAGAGGAGGCACAGAGATATCCCACGAACGATCTCCAGCTTGGATTCTGTCCGAATTGCAGGTTCATAAGCAATGTTCGTTTTGATCCCGGGCTTAACAACTACAATACCAGTTACGAAGAAACCCAGGGTTTTTCTGCGTGCTTCAACAACTTCGCTAAATCTTTGGCGCAGAAAATAATCGATAAGTATGATATTCACAACAAAACAATTCTCGAAATTGGATGTGGTAAAGGAGAGTTTCTCGCTTTGATGTGTCAGTTAGGTGATAACAAAGGAATTGGGATTGATCCGGCGTATGTGCCCGAACGTAATCCCGACACTACCGGTTTTCGGATAGAGTTTATTCAGGATTTCTACTCGCCAAAATATTCACATCTCGAAGCCGATGTCATTTGCTGCCGCCACACACTCGAACATATAGCTCCGACACTGGAGTTTATGCAAAATATTCGTAAAACAATCTCAGATCGCCCGGATACTCTCGTTTTCTTCGAATTACCGGATGTTATGCGAGTACTTCAGGAAGGAGCTTTCTGGGATATTTATTACGAGCATTCCTCCTATTTCACTGCCGGCTCCTTGGCCGAACTGTTTCGCATATCTGGTTTTGAACTTGATGATCTCTATCATGACTACGATGGTCAATACTTGATTGCCACGGCTTATCCATCTCGGGATTCAATATGTCACGGTAAGAATTCGGATAACGATATGGATATATCGAATCAGGCCGTAAGCGAATTCAGACAGAAATGTTCTCAGAAGATTGATTATTGGCTAAGAACTATACGCAAATTTAATCGCTATGGCCAAAGGGTTGTTATTTGGGGCTCAGGCTCAAAAGCAGTCGCATTTCTAACCACGCTTAAGCTTAGCGAGGAAATTGAGTATATTGTTGATATTAATCCCTATAGACATGGAAAATATATTCCCGGCTCCGGCCATGAAATTGTAGCTCCCGAGTTTCTAAAAAAATATAAACCACACAAAATCATTGTCATGAATCCTGTCTATTGCAACGAAATCCAACAGAAGCTTGATGGCTTGAACGTCAACGCAGATTTGCTCACCGTATGAATTCACCAAATGGAAACCACAATGCCAAAACACCAAAAACAGGCAAAGAACATAAAACAACAATACTGTCCCGTCTGTTGCAATTCTGAAATGATGGTTTTCTTTCAGGCTGAGAGTGTACCTGTTTTCTGTAATGTTCTGTGGGACAGTCGCACAAAAGCAATGGCCGCCCCGCTTTCTAAAGTTCACCTGGCATATTGTAACGAGTGCGGACTTATTTACAACGTCGCCTTTGATCAAACACTAATGCAATACTCTGCTGCGTACGAGAATTCTCTACACTTTTCACAACGGTTCCAACAATGGGCCAAAGACACAGCCGGTCGGCTCATCCGGCAATATCAATTGTACGATAAGGACATTATAGAGATTGGATGCGGTCAGGGGGATTTCCTCGAAATACTCATGCGACTCGGCAATAACCGCGTGCTTGGTTTTGATCCCTCTTATAAGCCTGAACAAACAGCTCCCGATATAGATAAACATGCAATTACAATTATCCCTAAAGCTTACTCTGAAGTCTCCCGCGAATACCCAGCCGACTTTATCTGCTGCCGGCATGTCCTTGAACATATTGGCCATCCCCTGGAGTTTCTAAAGAGCATTCGCAGTTCAATTGACCAACGAAAAAACTGCGTTGTTTACTTTGAGGTCCCGAACGCTCTATACTCCATCGAACACTTGGGTTTATGGGATATTATTTACGAGCATTGTTCCTATTTCACCTCGGAATCGCTGGCCAATCTCTTTCTGAGAGCAGGCTTTGAGCCAATAGAGGTTGCCGAGTGTTATGACGGCCAGTTTCTAACAATTGAAGCTCGACCAGAACACGATGATATAAAGCCCGTATCGGATTCTAAATGGGCGGTTTCCAACATCCAGAGCCTCATCGGCAACTTTCAAAACGTTTACAGGGAAAAGGTAAATTCGTGGCGAAATACATTGTCTGAGCTTGAAAACCAAAACAGTCGTATTGTTATATGGGGTGCAGGATCCAAAGGAGTTACATTCGTAAACATCCTGAATATCTCAAACAAACAGATAGAATATATTGTCGATGTCAATTTACGAAAATGTGGTAAATTCGTTCCGGGAACCGCCCAGTGCATCGTCAAGCCAGACTTCCTCAGGGAATACCGCCCTGATACAATTATTATTATGAATCCCATTTACCAAAGTGAAATTCAGGCCGCTATAAATGAGTTTGATATAGTAACACAATTCCTTCTGGGGTAATGCAAATACAAAATGACTTATCGGTCCTGAAAGCGTAACATGCAGAAAACGATTGATTCACTCCATTAATGTTCAGGGTAATACTCGTACACCTTTATAAGAATCGCCCTAATCGTGATTTATGAGACTTTTTTTCTTAAGAGGCTGACTTGGAAAACCGATTTACAATCAAAGGTAGTACTCTGTAACTATGTTATTTACGAGATATGGAATGTATAAGATACAACAATCCAGCTTA
>JAVVFI010000328.1:0-6326 GCA_032250555.1 Sedimentisphaerales bacterium | reverse complement strand
TTGGCAACACCCTTTATAGTTACATCATCGGGATTACTGCTGGCAGATGCTAATTCCAGACCATCAGTCGTTATCGTCAGGTCTTCGATATAAGGAGAACCACTGGTCTCCACTATGACCTTATCGTTATCACTGGTCGCATCTATGGCATCCTGGATGGAATCGTTAGTCCACCATGTCCAAGATGTTGCATGAGAGTCACCAACATAATTGCCGCCCCACCAGGGTGAATAATCAACATCGCCGCTGATATCATCACTCGGATCGGTGTCTCCCCACCAGTTGGAAGTAGCATCGAGCGTATTGCCTGCATCCAGGTTGGCAACACCAGTGCCGTTTCCACTGATGTTGTTGTTATTTACAACAACTCCACCCGCAGAATCACGTACTTGAACACCTACCGTGCTGTCGGTTACCGTGTTATCCTGAACAGTAATATTTGTCAGACTCTGACCGGTCGTGCCGATTCGAATACCCTGTGCGAAACCATCGCCTGTATCGACACCCCCTATAGTGTTATTGCTTATAGTAACATCCTGTTGGCTCCCGAGGGCCCAGTCGCGTACCAGAATAGCCTGCCATGCCTCACCTACACTGTCACCATCATCTGCCAAAAGGGTTGTGTTGAACGTATTGCCGCTGATGACTACATTCGAACGCTCGGTTGTTACACCGCGAAACAGCTCGTCGTTAAAAGTATTATCTGCTATAGTCACTGCTCCAGCCGGTGTCGGGTCCGTAGTTGCCCGGTTAATGTAAATCGCTTCGTAACCCGCTGTACCGCTTCCCAGAGCGTAAAAGTCATTGTCATGAATATTTAAACCCGTAAGATCCGTCCCGGCAGGGTTGACACTGCCATGGTAGGTTTGGATACCCTGCGAGATATCGTCCCAACTACTCGCATTGGGAACAAACAACTTGTTGTCATATACCTCAACATCTAATCCGCCGATTACCATGCCGCTGGCGTATCTGCCGGCTACAGGATCGGGGCCCTCAATCGTGAAGCCGTGAATCTTCACGCCGTCTCCAAGGATTTCTATATTTGGAGCTGCAAGTGGCCAGAAACTGGAGTCAACATTGGCAACACCCTTTATAGTTACATCATCGGGATTACTGCTGGCAGATGCTAATTCCAGACCATCAGTCGTTATCGTTAGGTCTTCAATATATTTAACCGGATAAGTACCCGCAGAAACATTAATAATCGCATTAGTTGCTGCAAGATCGATTGCGTCCTGGATTTGTGCATCGGTGGATTGGACATTGACCGTAGTAGCATTACCACTGAGCGAACCACCTGTGCTGATATTAGCACTAAGGTCAACCGAACCACTGCTTCCTACATTAAGAGTAATATCGCTATTTCCCGTAAAGTTAATTCCGCTGTCTGTCATAAAAATAATAGAGCCTTCGGCGTTAACAGTAAAACTATTCGTTCCTCCGTAATCCACATCTCTGCCTGCATTGAAAGTTATATTCCCGTCTTCACCTGGATCTTGCCCTGGAGGGCCGCTCCATGCTGTTGTTATTGTCGTGTCACCTGTTCCGAGATGTGTCTCCAGAGTATCAATATCTATTTGGCTCGGTGAACCTGCGGGGGTCGTAGGTGCAAAATCGTCTCCAACCCATGCATTATCATCGTAATCGGGTTCACTATCTGTGATAGAAATATTAGCTGGGTCAATCAGTAAAAGACCGCTGTCACCATTAAGTGCGGTTCTATCGGCAATACCATCGACTTCAACATGTTGTTGACCAGAGATCTCTATAAATCCGCCGTCACCGGATTCGATACCGCCTTTTACCTCGATTCTCGCACCTTCACGGAAAAGAGCCGTATCAGGCGAGTAAACAATGACCTCGCCACCGTTGCCATTGGTATCGGCATTAGCAGTGTTTAAGCTGTCCGAACTCAGAGCCACTACATCACTGGCCGTCAGGTTGATGTTACCGCCGTCTAAATCCTTACCATCGGCGTGGACAGTTCCGAATTGTCCGACACGGGCACCTTCCATTACAACCTTCCCGCCTTTGCTGCCCGAGGCCTCGATTGTGCCGGTATTGGTAATTTCTCCGCCAATGGCGGTGATTGTTATCTGTCCTGCATCGCCGGTTTCAACCGAAGCTGATAAAGAGCCAGTATTTGAAATTGCCTGTGAGTAAATATCCCCCGCCGCAAGCACTATGGTACCACCGGCGGTATCGACAGTGCCCTCGTTGAGAATCCCTGAGCCCTCGATAGGCTCAGCAGGCTCGGGCCCAGATGGTGCATCCATTTCTAATACGACATCAGTGCCGGGTTCGCCGAGGAATACTCTGTCCCCGGACGCCATAACTACATACCCGTCCGGACAGCTAATGGTGCCTGAGTTGGTAACCTGTTTGCCGATCAGATAAACTTCTTGTGCGGAAATATCTCCGCTGTTTACCACCGAGCCATTACCTCCGGCAAAATTATATTGTCCGTTTATAAAATCGGAGTTTGTAATATTTAGACCTGAAGCAACCAACTGGCTTACATTGACTCTGGCCCCTGCTCCGATATACACACCCGCAGGATTAACGAAGAATACTCTGCCATTGGCCAGCAGAGTTCCGTTAATATTTGTCGGATTTGCCGACAGTATCCTGTTTAACACCGAAGCACTGCTGCCGGGTTGGATAAACTGAACAATCTCAGGGCGCGCAATATCAAAACTGCTGTAGTTGATAATTGATTTGTCCGAGGCCACTATAGTGGTATTATAGCCGCTTTGCTGGAATGAAACCTGGCCGTTAATGACCTGCGCTCCTTCCGGCCCGGCAAGTACAACCGACAGCGACGTGTTGAAAAACATACAGCACGTCAGAAAATAAACGATAGCGTTCTTAAAATAACGTTTTTTTGAGAACTTTCTTAATAATCCCATAGTTCCTCCTCATTTATTTATGAGCAGCTAAATTACACATAGTATATTTATCCCACCTAAGATTAGTGGACAAAACGCTTGGAATTTAGAATCGGTATATACAGCTAAAGTGTAATCGGCCGTCGCCGTTATCCGTCTCATCAGTTCCCCGAAGTGGCCAGCCGTAATATATACCTGCACTAAATTTATCCTCGATTTCAATGATAGTGCCTACGCCTATCGAGCATAGCTCACGAACTTCTCGCTCACCAATGACGGGGCTTTTTATTTTAGCCCTGCCGAAATCAACAAAAGCCAATGGGGCCAGTTTTCGTAGCCATGGTTTATTATCCTGTGTTTGGTCTGAATTCGCTTCGCGATTCTCAATGGATTCGCTGTGCTTGATAAGGTCAAACTCATATTGGCCGGACATAAGCATACCGCCATCGGCAACAATTTCATCTTCCTCATAACCTCTCACGGAGTAGAATCCTCCAAAGGTTGTCATTTTTGCTGGGACCAGTCTTTCGTTGGACTTTATCCATCGGAATGAACCACTAACACGATTAACTTTGCTGGTCTCGAGATACTGACCATGAGAAGCACCAAGGTTATAAATAGCAAAATCCGGGTCCGCATTCAACCTGGCCGCGGCAAAATCATTCGTGCTGGAACCACCCATACTTTCAACTCTGCTCAATGTCAGAGATGTATTTGACATTTCATCTGAACGGTGGATATTAACTCCGACACTCCACAAATCCATATCAACATCGCTTGCCAGTCCCAGCACAGGTGTGACCTTGCTGTTTTCCCGGCTCAGCGATCCGGTAACGTCAACAAACCATTTATCTATCTGGAAGACATTGTAACTTAACACACTTCCATAGAATGAACCTCGGCCAAGGAAATTAAATGGACCTCCTTGTGGCGTTATATCAAATTCGCTGTACCCCCCATAGAAGTTAAGCCGAAGCCGAGGTGTAAAAACGGGTAAATCATAGCTTCCAAATAATGCGTAGTTTTCATCTATGCCTGATTCCCATGGAGCCTGGTACATAGCAGAAAACCTATCGTCCATACCTGTAAGATTAGTATTCGTTACACCCACTCTCGGACTCCATTGCCGTTCTTCCGTGCCGGAATTATCTACCTGCGCATACCAGTGCCAGGGATTTGCTTCATAAACATCGTATGTCAGATTCAAAGCATTGGGCTCTGCGCTTCTTGATATAACGGCAGAAACATATCTGTCAGGATTGAGATTTAGCAGTCTTACAAAATCATCCAATTTATTCTTTTGGATTGCCTCACCTTCTTTTAATGGTGACCATGATTGAAGTACGGAGTCTTTCAAAAAACCTTTGTCAACAGTTTGACGCTCAAAATCATATCTCTCCACGGCAATCTTTGCTAACTTGCCTTCCAGAACTTCTATAGGAAGAGTTTTATCTACTAATTCTGTTCCCCGAACTGCTGCTGCCGGAATATACACATAGATGCCCGAATAACCTTCGTTCTGATACACTGACAAGACATACTTGGTGAATCCCTGGATTGTGTTGATTGAAACTTCGCGTTCTTGCCCAGGATTCAAAATTACATCATGTAAAACTCGGAAATCGTAGATTTGCTCAACAGTAGTGTCATCTTTCTGTACAGGAAGCGTATATACTAAAGGTAGATTTTCCAGCAATTTTGCCGTTGAGATTAGGCCATTGCCACCAATTCGGAGTTCCTTAACCAAAAACCGTTGACTTGTATCCTCAGGAAAAGTCAATCCCGCCGTAGATGTTTTGTCCTCCGCTTTTTCTCTTAGTTTTTCTAAAACCCGTTCTAATTCAGCTTTTCTCTCTTGTTGTGCAGGGCTTTGCGCAAGACATGGTGTCACCAGAAAAAAAAGTAACATTACTGATAATAACGCTGCACTTCTCGATAAGCTCATGTGTATCATCCTTAAATTCATAATAATAATTCCCGTCTTTGCAGAATATAGAGATAAATTGCTTGACTTTACACAACTATGTCACATCTTCCTCCGGGAAGAAACAAAGTTTTTTTCCCACGCTTAATTACCAGCTTGATATATTAAGATTTATGGAAGAAATGCCACGCTAGCTGTTCTTTTCTTGCCCAACAATACTTGTTATGGGCCCTCCATAAAGAACATATATTATCCCAAAAAAGAGGAAAAAAGTAAAGAAAAAACAGACAAAATCGTTTTTTTTATCACACTTTTTCCTCTATCATTATTGGAAAGCCTTGAATACTGGTAATAATGGAAATTTATATTTCTGCATAATGCCACATACTTAAGTTCCATCTTACAAACAAGTTATACATAACCTTGTTATAAATTCAACACGAAAACTAATAATGAAGTGAAAAACCGGAAAATTTGTTAAACACTATGTAGTCGCAGACAGAAACTTATAGGACCTTTAGTTACCACACTATCGAAAAACAATAAAGTCAATCGCTTTAATAATAAATCACTCAATAAAATCGACGAACACATTGTGGTTCATCCAGTATATATAGTATCACTAAATTCTCAATTTAAGCATCAGGTTTTCGATAATATCCCTCGACACAATAACACATCTCGGTTCGTTATTCGAATGAATATCTCAGATAATTTCAACGTTATCTGAAAACAAACAATTAAGTAAAATCAACTGCAGAAATTACCGATATATCACTCGGTTGGAGTATCATTTTTATCTTAGAGCAATAATCTTATCTTGTCTTGGGAGGAACGTGTAAAATGCCCAGTGGGGAAATATACATGATTAGGGCTTTAGTCAGAAATCCGGAAATCTGCGAGGATTTAGTCTTTAAAAGGTGCCCTGCTTGTTGTTCAGAATATATCATTTGGAACAAAAAAAAACAGCACTGTTCTAAGTGTGGTTTCAATCTGCGAAGATACATAAAACAAAGAAGGTCTAATTAGTTCGGTTATGCAGTTCGCAATAAAATCTTATTCATAACTTCACCCATTAATTCCAGATAATTTTCCGATGAGCAAAATCCCATGATTTAAGATGACAGATTTAAGTAACTGGCTCACAAATGGTATGAGTTAGTGAAAAGTTGTGGTCCTTGCTGGACATGCCAATTTTTTTAAGGCTACATATCAGTTTTTTTTGTTATTCAGGATGTATATCTTGACCGAGCAAAATTTGCAACCAGTCGAGCTCTCGGTAAGAATTTAACACGAGCTTGGTATGCACTCAATTTTGTTGGGAAAAAGAATTGACTTCTGATGCAGGAAACAGTTACATTACAAGCACTTAGAAGTTCGGCGCCCGTAGCTCAATTGGATAGAGTCGCGGACTTCGAATCCGAAGGTTGCAGGTTCGAGTCCTGCCGGGCGCGTTACATAATTCAATGACTGCCAAATACTTATGTTGGCAGCCTTTTTTGCATGTCACT
>JAVVFI010000327.1:0-6355 GCA_032250555.1 Sedimentisphaerales bacterium | reverse complement strand
AACTTCGATTAGAGTAAAACATTTTAAGAAGGAGAGGATTTAGCCCTGCTTAAACAGATTTTATCACAACCAGGGTAATATCATCAAGTTGCGGCGTCGGCGAACTGAAATTCGTTACATCATCAATTATTTGTGAACATATCTCGTTTGCGGACTTGTCGCTTTCTCTTATTATGATATTACGAAGCCGTTCTTTGCCGAACATATCTCCACTCTCGTTTTGTGCCTCCCAGATTCCATCGGTCCCGATAACAACAACATCACCTGCCTTAAGAAACACCGGCCCGCCCTGCTCAAAACTTGCATTTTCCATTATCCCGACCGCCATACCTGTATTTGGTAATTCTTCTATCTTGCCGTTGTCTTTATGATACCACAATGCAGGATCATGTCCTCCGGAAACCCATACAAGAGATTTCTGATTTGCATCAAGGATGCCATAGAAGAGCGTTATGAATTTATCGTAGTCGGTATCACTTTCAATATTCCGATTAAGAACCTCAAAAAGTTTTGTAAGGTCGGCTCCATAATGTTGGGCATTACTCCTGAGAACACTTCTGGCAGTTGCCATCAAAAGCGCTGCTCCTATTCCATGTCCGGTCACATCACCCAGGGCTATCCCTACAATGCCGGCTCCGAGTTCGGCCAGTTCGATAAAGTCATAATAATCCCCTCCGGTCTCATCACAATATTTGCAGCTACCTGCCAGTTCGAAGCCTTCGAGTTTCGGTACAATCCCGGGCAAAAGGTTCTGCTGTATCGCTCTGGCTAATTCAAGCGATCCTTGCATCTTCTCCATAGCCTTGAGTTTCGGGCCGGTCTGGTTGAAGATGTCCCCCAACTGCTGGAGTTCATCGTTTGTTGCGATATCTACTCTCACGTCAAAATCACCCTGGGCAAGCTTCCCCGCTGCGTAGGCGAGATCGGTGATAGGTACTGTTAATTTATGGGCACGCAATACTGCAAGAACAACCGCAGCTACAATTACGATGAAAATCAGAAAAGTGGCTATTTGTATTGCTCGGACATTATCTTTAAAAAGTAGTTGCTGAGCATTTTCTGCCTGCTCGGTAATTAGTTTATATGGGACCACTAACATAGGAAAGCCCCCGCCGCTTTCTGAAGAGCCGTAAACCCAAAGAGAATCGACACCATTATAAGGCCGACGTATGAAGCCGGCGTTTCCACTGTGGGAATCTTTAATAATTTTCTCGGCATCCTCAGCACTGCATACATCCAGAAGTCTGGAGGGCTTACCCGGCCCTTCCTCACTCTGCAAATATGTAGTGCAGCAGACGACTTCAGCTTCATTCGGATCCATGCCTTGTTGCCTCGGAAGTCGTATAAGAAGTTTCCAGGCCCCTTTCTGCCATTGTGGTGGAATTTCCATCCTGTCTAACATACCCGATAGATCGATATCCATTGCAACCACTCCTGCAAAAAAATTATCCTGGCCGAACAGAGGAAGCGCTATGGTCATCACTGTCCTGCCTGTTAGTGGTTCGATGCGATGGGTAGGGGCGAACTGTCTGGGCCCTTCTGCATTTACATACCAGGATTCTTTCCGCAAGTCAATCCCCGGCTCATAAGGCCAAAAGCCGGGAGATGGGTACAAACCGACCGTACCGTCTTCGAGGATGGTATATATCCACAATATCGATTCGGGATTAATGGCATAGATATTTCTGCGTGTGCGAGCCAGTTTAGTCGAATTTAACGGCGGGGAACTTTGTGATTCATTCTGGCCGGAAAAAACAAACTGTGATTCAAAATCCATCACTTGTACTTGCTGATTCTGGAGGTCAGCGAATTTGTATTTTTCTTTCTCTTCAGCCGGTATATCTTCTGATGGCAGTTGAGTAAAAGGGCGGAGTGAAGCCGGCCTCTCTCTGCCGACACTGATCGACCACAGGTTCTGCTGAACCTGATCGGCATAATGGCGGACCCCGAACCTGCCTGCATGACGTGAGAATTTGAGCTTCTCCTCGTAATTCTTTATGGTCTGAACGAGTCTCTCTTGGGCTCTTTCCTCTACCGACGTCCACAGTGTTCTTTGAATGCGATTTCGTACATGACGTGAAAATGAAATATCGAGCGTGAAATATGCTACCAACGGAACAAGAGATACACCCAGAAGTAAGATTAATAATTTATTGCGTATGGCCATTTCTTCTTCAAGCCAATATATCGGGCCGCACAACTTCACGAATGGATGGAACTAAGGAATTGTTCCCTTCGCTGCTGCCCTCTAAAAATCCTAAGTTATATTAAAGATCTTTGTCAGTTGTGTAATTTCGAAGAGTTTTTTGAGATTCTTGTCCAGATTGCGTAATTCTAACTCGCCGCCGCGTTCCCCTACCCTCTTATGGATTCTTACCAACAGACCCAGCATGGCGGATGTCATGAATCTGACATTGGAAAAATTCAGAACCAACTGGTTGTCTTTGTTCTTATCGATAACAGGTTCTAAAGACTGTTGAAGCTCTCTGATTTGCGCCTCTTCGAGGATTTGCTCATCTTCAAAAGTAACAAAGGTGAAATCTATGCCGTACTCAGTCGTTATTTTTGACTGCTCCTGCTCCATTTCGTTGCCCTTTCTTAACTCATTAACTGTTTATATCATTCTGTCAAGATTCAAAAGTTCTACCACTAATACTTATTTATAGAAAATTAGTTCAGCCAGAAGCTGAAATATAAATATAGACCAACCACAAGGCCTAAAACCACGACCGTCATCACTACTTCTGTCACCCCCCAGCTATCACGGATTTCCTTCTTCTGCTCGGCAGAGGCGGTGGCAAAGGTCAATTCAGCAATTTGTTCGTAGTTCGGCGGAGCCGTCACTAATGACACCCCGACAATGGCTACAATGCTTATCAGCAGCAGCCAGCCCGAAGCAAAGAGGAAGTTATACTGCCCGACATCAACCAGCCAGGTTGGTGATGTCACATAAGCATCGTCACCTCCTGTCAGCGCCTGCAGAATAAGCTTGGTCATACCCGCGATAAAACCAATCGTAAGACCGGCCACCGCTCCCTTGCCGTTAATCCGCTTACAGAAAAGGCCGAGAAGAAATACCGCCGTTATGGGCGGCGCCAGATAGCTTTGCGTATCCTGGAGATATTTGTATAGCCCCCCCTGCGAAACCCGCTGCATTACGGGAATCCAGATTATACCCATTACAACTACCACCAGCGTAGCGAATCGGCCAACCGTCACCAGATGCCGTTCGGATGCTCCCGGCCTTATCTTTTCATAAATATCAACAGTAAAAAGCGAAGCGCACGAATTGAAAAGCGATGACAGCGAACTCATCAAGGCTGCCAATAATCCTGCGACCACCAAACCGCGCAGGCCGGCCGGAAGCAGCGAGCTTACCATAACCGCAAATACTTTGTCACCATCAAGCACTTCCTGACCGTCAGTCATTTTCATAGGGATTGAAATCAGACCTTTTTGATGCAGTGCATAACCGATAAGACCGGGCACGATGAAAATCATCACAGGCCACACCTTCAAAAAGCTGCCCCAAAGAGCCCCGCGGCGGGCATTCTTAAGGTCTTTAGCCGATAGAGCCCTCTGCACGATATACTGGTCCGTACACCAGTACCATATCCCGATAATAGGTGAAGCGATTAATATGCCTAACCACGGAAAATCCGGATCGCTGTTCGGCCGCCACAGCGCGAATTTTTCAAGATTATCACTGCATATTGTCTGCAGCTCACCCCAGCCGCCGAGCTTGCTCAGACCGAGATAGGTAATAAAGAACGAACCGATTAACAGAATAACCGTCTGAACGGTATCGGTATAAACGACAGCTCGCAAACCTCCGAGCACTGTATAGATTCCGGTAAGAGTAACCGTCAAAAGCGCCCCGATCCAGAACGCGTCCAGAGCAAAACTTTCTGTTACCGGTATATTTATCTCAGGCAAGAGCACATTAAAAACCACACCCCCTGCATACACCGTCACCGATACCTTCGTGAACACATATGCTATAAGTGAAACGATTGATAATATCCAGCGGGAAGCCGGATTAAACCGCCTCTCAAGAAACTCCGGCATCGTAAAAACCTTCGAACGGTAATAAAATGGTATGAATAGCCAGGACAGCATCACCACGCACCATGCGTGCAATTCCCAATGCGCCATACCCATCCCGCTGGTCGAACCCTGCCCTGCCAATCCCACTATATGCTCTGAGCCGATATTTGAGGCAAAGATGGAAGCACCGACTACGAACCACGGCATATTTCGCCCGGCCAGAAAGTAATCCGTCGACGTCCGCTGCTTCTGAAGAACCACCCACCAGACTATCACCAGCATAATACCGAAGTAACCCGCAATCGCTATCCAGTCCAACGTCTCAAAACCGCCCATAAACCAGTCCTTTCATTTTTTGGGTAAATTTGACACTTTTCTCGAACATTAATCCCCCCATATAAACCCAACGCCGGCAAATTTCAAGACTTTTCCTTTTTTCTTTACATCCACTTTTTATCCCTTCTGATTTTGGTGTGTATTTTTTGCTTTTTAATTTTAATAAACATTAGGCGGCTTCGCCAGTCTTCGATCCGAATCTTAGGAATGGTTTGACGCCTTCTTAATAGTATAACGTTTAGTTAAATTTATGCACCTGTTCAAAACCGGTTTGAAAATAATCTTGAAATTAAGCTGATATTACGGTACTATAACTCTTAAAGTTTTCAGTAGTCATTCAGTGAAGTTAATATGGCAAATCCCGGTTAAGAGGTGGGTATTTGACCTTGGGTGTGTTGCCCAATACTATGAGAATCCCCGTAAATGGTTACCTTTTTTATATGGAAGGAGAAATACGATGTTAAGAAAATTGTTCTTTTTAGTATCTTTTGTTTTGGTGTTGGGATTGGTAGGTAATGTCTCAGCCGACATACAGTTTCCCGATACCTCTGGCGACCACCTCTGGAACACGCCGGCAAACTGGGCCACCGGCGCACTGCCCACACTCAACGACGGATACGTCAGACTCTTCACGCTCCCGGGCCCGATTATTATGGCCGGCGAATCTTACGTTGTTAATGGAATACATCTTGGAAACACTGGTGATGTAGCCGGTGCCCTGACATTGAAGGGTGGTTCTCTTGAGGTGCTCGGCGCCCTCAACTGCGGCTTCAAAGGTCCCGGTACAATCAATATGATAGACGGAACGCTTCTGATACCGGGTACCCTCAAGATAGCAAGGGATCCTGGCTCCCTCGGTCACATCAATCTGAACGGTGGCACTGTTACCGCCAACAGCTTTCTGATGAGAGAAAATGAAGATGCTGTCGGTACGCTGAATGTCGGTGGCGGTATGCTAACGGTAAACGGCGATCAAATCTCTTTGCTCCAGGAATACATTGACAATGGCTGGATTACCACCTATGAAGGCAGCGGCACGCCGAATATGGATTATAACGTATCGAATCCCGGCCAAACCACATTGACGGCTGTCCACAACCTTACTCCTGTCCCAGCCAATCGATCTATCGTAAGACCCGGCCAGGTCGAGCTGATCTGGACTTTACCTGATTCTTTAAACCCCGGCGATCCTGTATCCGTTGACGTTTACTTCACAGACGACCTGCAGGCGCTGGAACAATTTACTGACCCCGCGGCCATCCAGGTTGTCAACAAGCAGAACGCCACTTCCGTCACCGTGCAGACCCAGGCAAAGACGAGATACTTCTGGGCCGTCGATACCTATATTGACAGCGCTTCTGACTTTCCGGTCGTTGGTCCAATCTTCAGCTTTCTGGCCGACAATGCGCCTCCTTCAGTCAATGCTGGCCCTGATATAAACACTTTTCTCCAGGATGATGGTACACGCACCGGCCCCCTGAACGGAGCTGTTACCGACGATGGCGCAGTTCAGCCTTACACCGTGACCTGGTCGGTGCTGGAGCAGCCCAGTGACGCCGATCCCGACCTCCCGGCTGCTGTGATTGCCGACCCTGCCGCCGAGCAGACAACCGTGACAGTCGCTGCTGAGGGTACCTATGTCCTGCAGTTGGAGGCCGACGATGGTGAATATACCAGTTCCGATACCGTCACGATAAATGTGATTCCCGACGATTGGACACAATAAAACATTGAAACTATGTATTTACGGGCTTCTTATTTTGCAGCACACACCAAAATAAGGAGCCCTTTTTTATTTCCAATTAACAATTCTCTAAATTTCCCTTCCCTTCGATATTCGAGATTCCTTGTTGATTATTCAATATTTCCTCCCTCGCCTCTCATCTTTCGTCCATCTGCTAAATTCTCTAATCCCTTAATTAGTTCCTGTTGCGGAAAGCGGTAAAAATGATAAAAAATTAACCGTCCGATT
>JAVVFI010000326.1:0-6455 GCA_032250555.1 Sedimentisphaerales bacterium | reverse complement strand
CTACGCATTCGCCGATCCATCCGGTCGATCCCGGTTCCGGGTCATACTGGAGGCTGTGTGTGGACGAAGGCCTGCTCCAGCAAAAGAACCTGCCGGGCTACTGCAGTTCGCTGCATCGTTATTTGTATATACCTGAGTTAGGCGAAGAGTCGCCGCTGGTACCCATAACCCCAGGTGCACCGACTAATGCTTCGACAAAACCGCTTTCCGAGATTTGCGGTGAGACCTCTCATATTATACCATTTAATCCCGCCGCAGGATTGATGCTCGTAAAGAAGCATTTCACGATCGGTCTGGAAGCTTTTACCGACATTCTCAGCGGGGCCGCATGGGACGGATTCAAGCATGGAAGGTCCATAATAGACTTCGGAAAGCAGCTAAACGCACTGAGAAAGGATGAAGCCGTTTTGACCGCCGACGGCCGGCTTTTTCTCGAAGCCCACGGTCAATGCGGACGACTGATTGAAACATTCCACTTGAAGCTCAGGTTACTTACCGATATCGTATCATCAGTACATTCCATGGTTTGCCATCTTCAACGGCCGCTTCTCAACATAAGCCCTGAGAGTTGGCAGGTAAAGCTCGGAGAACCGGGACGCGGGCTGCCTTATTTATGGACGGCCAGGGCCGTGCTCAGTGACCCGGGCGATGCGATTCCACTGGCCATAGAAAACAGCGACCTGAAATACTTTTTACCCGCACTTGAAAGCGGAACTTCCATATACCGTCCGCTGGCTGGTTCTATTTCAACAAAAGGAAAGGCATCAGTTCGCATACGCCGGATCCTGCCCGATAATAGTGATACGACAACTATTGAGGGTACATTTGCAACACAGGAACGCATCGACATGACAAAAAACGATCTTGTCGGATTCAGGCTCAATCTTGCTTGTGGCCAGATCAATCTTTACGCTCATCTCGAAGCAGATTCAGCTATGGCCTCCAGAGAATGGCGATTTCGAACAGTAGCTCAGAGAAAGGATGATACCGTAGTCTCGGATTTGCGAGCAGCAGAAGGAGTACCGATGCCGGAGGTGCCCTTCGAGATTATACCGCTTTTAAGCAGTCCCTGCGACCTATACTCTCTGGCCGTTATCGCCGTAAGGATTCTTCTTGTCGATAACACCAACAGCCTGCCTGTTGTACTCGATGAAACATTAAGCCTACCGCGCCAAATTGAAGCTGATTATGACAAATCCCTTGGCATAGAGAAGTGTATAAGTGATGTTTTCAAAAAGGATGAGCGCTGGCTTGAGTCACTCGGACCCCATCATCTAACTGTTGAGAAGATTACTTCCGCCGAAGCTTTCGGGTTTATTCCATCTGAACTATGGTGGACGACACTGGCTATAATACTGCGGATGTTTCCAGGATTGGTTCCCGATTCTAATTGTAAAGATTACGGTGACGCACAGCAGGGAGGACTTCATAAGGTTTTCGAAAGAACGATCGCTGATTTAGATAACTTAATATTAAGAACCCGCAGTCTGATTGTTTCAGACTGGAAATCCAATCAGGAAATTTCCCGTGTTATTCAAAGGTATATCACATAAGCAAGACACCATAACATAAGCTACATAGCCGATGTACCGCTGTAGAAGCGTAGAACTGTTGTACAAATAGTTATAAGAAATCATAAGGAGTTTTGACTATGAAGACAGTATTATTTAAGGGTCAAGTGTTTGGATTGCTTTTGGTTGGCCTTCTGGTGGGTGGATGTTCTTCTCGGGCGGTTAACATAATAGCAGCCGATGACATTTGTAAAAAATCCGTAGAAGTCCATCTTGTAGCTGTCAACAGGTACGAGAAGGATACATGGGAAACGATGTCAATGACTGATTACTGGACACCCCCCGAAAACCAACTTCGAAAAAGCGCTAAAGCATACACACATGTGATCAGATTCGGACAAGGGCCTTGTGAAATAGTGCTTGATAAAAAAGACCCCATTCAAAGTATATGGAAGCAAAGGAAAGCTGAATACCTTTTTATTCTGGCAGACCTGCGGGGTATATTTTCCGATCTTCCAGGTAACGCCGACGCAAGGCGCCTGAGTCTGCCTGCTGTGAGTTCAGGCGATTGGGGAAAACTCACAAAAAAAATAAATATAAGAATTGAAGGTGGCAATATTGTTCCTTTAACTATTCCGAAGGAAAAAGGTTTTTTTAGAATTTAGTCCCACCTGGATTTAGAAAGGTAAGGAATGAATGGCAAGCTTCGGCCGCTATGAGACTGTTCGCGAACTCCATCGTAGTGGATTCACTGTACTTTATAGTGGACGGGCCAAAGCTGATTCAGAAGAAAATTTCGCTATCAAGGTTTTTCAGCCATCCGCGTTTCTGCTGGAAACAGAGAAAGTACAAACTGAGTCAGACCTGTTTCTCAACAGTGCCCAAGTCCAGCAAAAAACTGCCGGCGGCGCTGAACATTGGGCTCCAATTCACGAGTGCAATTCAATACATGATGGAGCATTTTACACCACAAATAAATACGACCGCTCACTTCAACAGCTTATTGATGTTCGTATTAAGCTTAGCGCTCAGGCCCTCTGTGAAATTGTTGAGTCAGTTGCAAAGGGTTTAGTTGAATTAAAACAAGCATGCGGGCGACCACACGGCAACCTCAAAGCTACTAATGTTCTCATCGCCGGCGAGGGAGATCTTTCGCAGACGTCAATAGTATTGTCAGATCCGTTACCAGACAGACACCTCGACACTCAAGTACATTGGGACACTGACTTGCGGGACATAGCAGAAATTATCTACCAACTTATAATGCATCGGCCAACCCCTTCCGTAGGCGGCTGGCAAATAACCGACTCAAAGGAGTGGGACAAACTGGGAAAACAGGCAAATGACTGGATCAGCTTGTGCAATCGATTGTTGAATGCCCACATGAAGCCGGGTACGATAACCATTGAGACACTAATTGATGAACTGGCTCAATTAAAAAAAATAAAACCTGTCCTTTCATTTCGTCGCCTGATTATTGCTATTGGTCTTATAGTCATTACCGGAACTGCTGCCTTTATCATAAAACCAGACATATTTCCTTCCAAGTCTGCAAACATAAAAGATTGGAAGCAGTTATTTACAGAATATGTGGATTGGATCAGAAAAATGAGAACCGATTTGGGAGGGCGTACAGAAAATGACATAGCAAAGCGGTGGAGAGACCAAGGCTTGAGTTTGATAGTCGAAAACATCAAAAAAGCTTCGTATCCCTATGACATAGAATATGTTAAGAATGTTCTGGTTGAGGATCTAAGTAAGATCGAGACCCAAGAAGACATCGACTATTTCAAGATTAAGGACGATAAAACTACCGATGCACTTATAGCAATCGAAATTATCAAATACTTCTTTGACCCAAAAACAGATCCAAACTCGTTCAGATTCTATAATGATCCCAATTCGCCAGTGAACAGAAAAGAGTATCAGAAATGGCCGGTATTGGTGAAAACACAACAAACTGCAAATAAGTTCAAAGAACGCCGATGGCAGGAGCCTGCTAAATCCCTTGAAGATTTAACCGAGCAGGTAAGGCCCGGCTTAAATAATACAAATATAGCCGAAAACGTGGACAAAATCCTCAAGCTTGATATCTTCCAGTTTACGACCAAGATCGAGTCTCGGTGGGCAAATATCGAAAAAAATCAGAAAATTATTGATAGCACCGAAGACCCAATTCTTACAAAATTTATCGGATATATCCAATCAAAACTTGTTTCCACCAATCTGGATATTCTTGGCCGAGAACTTGAACAGATGGATAGTTTAGCTGGCAATCTTGCGAAATTTATCGAAGATAATTGGCAAAAAGTCGATAAAAATACTTTTCTTAATGATCATGAAAACGACTCTGAAGAAAACCTGACAGATAAAACTTTCACTGATAGACTTGTTTTAATTAAGGACTATGTATATCTTGATCCCAATCCGCTTGATGAACTCTCCGAATTAGAAAATTTCATTGATGAATATATGGAGTTGGCGCTCGCCTCCAGTCCTGTAGTAGCTCAGAATTATCCCGATATCTTTAATGAACTGCAGCAAGATGTTAATGATATCAAAGCAAAACCCGCCATAAGAAAATATCAAGTCGCATTCAATGACCTTAAGCTCGAGTTGCAAAAGCTTAAGGAGAAAGTTATAGCTGCCGCAGAAAAACCTGAAGAGTTTATAGCCCGCATAAAAGAGCAGAATGCTGTGTCCGATGAGGCTTTGGAAGAAGTCAACGAAAAATGGCGTACGTTGAGAGACAACTTGCTCGTCAATAATTCGCTGGACTTGAATGAGCCGAATTTAGTGGTATATACACAACTCCGGAGTAAAATTGAAGATACAAACGATGTGCTAAATAAACTTGACGAGGAGCTACAAAGAAAATTACCTTCACAAGTTAGCACGGAGCTGAAAGAAAAAGATTGGAACAATAAACTCAAACAGCTCTATGCTCAAGAAAGAACGAGAGCTATAACACGTATCGTGGAAAGTATCCCGCTGCAGAATGAAGTCCCAGATATAAATGCTCCTTCACTTAGACGGTTTAGCCGCACACAATTCTCCATATTTCAGCAATTGCAGGTTGATTTGAGTGGAATTTTAGCAGCATTTAACGAGATAGAAGACGGTCTTAATACATGCTATCTCCTTGGTCAGAAGTTGCCGGAAAGTGACCGGACCGTTCGGTTACTATGGAACAAGTGGAAAGACACCGACATCCTGAAAGACACGAGAGTAAATGAGACGCTTGCCAGGCTAACGAAAAGAATTAAAGACCTTGAAGAAATAGAATATTCTGATGACAGAGATACACTTGGCAACATAGCGGCTGATCCCAATTCCCAAACCGAAGCTATGTATGCTGCGTGGAAAAGGCTGGGTGATACTACCGACTCCCAATGGCCAAATACAGACAAAGAGTGGGCAAAGGACAAAGAAATCCAAGAGGCTTTGAGAGCGAAATTGTTAACAATTAAAGCTGAAAACAGGGCCATTGAGCTCAGAAACACACTTGATGATGTCAGCCTTAAACGCGAAAAAAACTATCGAGAAGCGAATATTCGACGATATAAGACTATTGTTATAAAGAAGAGTTCTGCAGATCCGGTCATCGCAAAATTTGGAACATTAGAACCTTATAATGCGGATGCCGATTTGGACGAAGTCACAGACTTTGAAAACCGAGCTAAAGCCCTTGCAGAATTTGTGACGGATCCGAACTGGCCTGTGAAATATCGTACAGATCTTTTCGTTGATGAAAACCAGATCTATAAAAAAACTTCCTTAACAAAAAACGATTTCAAGACCTGGATGGATGAAGTCAAGAACTACAAAATAGTAAAAGACCCGCGTGAGGGATACCAGTGGGAAGACAAAATCAATGAAATCAATAAGCTTATTGAAGATGAACTCGACCGTAAGGGGAAAAGTGCCTCAAAAGAGAATCCCGTCTCGGCAATAACCAGCATTATCACAAAACCTATTGAAAATGCACTTAGAGGCAAACAAACCAGCCCTGCGGAACAATCGGTTGAAAAGCTTAAGCAAGAGTATGACAAGCTTACCAAAACTATGCAGGAAATAAATGCGATGCTCACATTACCTGCTATCGAAAAAAACAAAGAAAAGATTGATACGGGCATATGTAAAGAACTCTGGGAAACCCTACTTACTCATGAAGCAACAGTCAGGTCAATAATCAAGCCTGAATACTGCAAGCATCTGGAGCTTTTAGAAGGCAAAGTCCAACGTCTCGTTTTTTCCACAACAACAGAACTAAGTGCAGATTTTGAGCCTGTAAATATCAGCCGGCTGCAATCTATGACTAAGAAAGAGCCGCTTCTCGGTGCCGTTTTTAAATTCGTCCAGGGTTCCGCCGAGAGCCTCCTGGGGTTTACCAGAATTACAGGAGTCATCAACAAGCTGCCGCTTTCTCAACAACTCGGAGAATTCTTCAACAAAACGGTCGAAATTGCCGGCTGGGAACAGATAAGGCAGGCAGTAAAGAGTAATGATACAGAATGGCTCAGTTTCTTTCACACAATCGATCTCAATAAAACAAAGAATATCGGCTGGCCAAAATATATCGTATCGAAGAAAGACCCGACTGTGATACTCAGGTTCATCCCTGCAGGTGATGATAATCCTGAGCCATTCTATATGGCTACACATGAAATAACCAATGCTCAATATCGATTTTTCATGGAAGAAACTGGAGCAATAAATTATGGAAGACGCCCGAGTTGGTCATGGTTTAAAGACCAAAACTCTAAAGATCTCATACTCTCACAAACTAAAGATGTCCCTCCATGTGCGATAAAATGGGATGCTTCACAAAAGAGTTTTACGGTAGCACTGGAAGATGCGGATACTCCCGTTACATATGTGACCTACTATGGGGCCCAATCATACGCCAAATGGATTGGTGCAAAATTACCTGAAGTTGAACAG
>JAVVFI010000325.1:0-6457 GCA_032250555.1 Sedimentisphaerales bacterium | reverse complement strand
AGTCGCCTGAAGGAAGCAGCCCAAATCGTAACGGCCGCGATTACCGATCCCGATGGCGCCCAGTGTAATTCGTTCGCTGGGGGCCACATTGCCGTTCTTCCCTAGCGCCGCGGCTGGGATTATTTGCGGCACCGCCAGGTAGGCACCGGCCTGCACTGCAGTTTTAAGAAACCGCCGCCGGTTTAATCTGTTTTTTTCTTTACGCATACTTGACCTCCTATTGAGTAAAATCTATGAACCATAGTCATAACACTTCTCATATATTCCATTTTTGATAACCGCCTGCAAATATCACGAGGTTTCAATCCATACCGGCATCAGTTGTGCGTATTTATCAAGCTCGACGTCTTGAATCGAGGTTTGCTGTTTATCACCAACATCACCGGCTGTACATCTGATAAGTATAGCTGGAAATCCTGTCCTGTGCAAAGAGATTTTCCCGCCATTAATAGCACACCCGCAGGCGGTGAAAGACTGCCTCAGAAACAAATAAAACGCCAGAAACATGAAAAAGACTGGCACTTTGATAAAGACGCGTTTTTTGGCAGGAATTAAGGATTTAGTGCTTATATCAATCATCAAATTTATCATCCTTCGAGCTATTGGTGTCAGGATTGGTATGATAGGTCGGGATGAATTTATCTGCAAGTGACAGGAACCCTTTGACTGTAACAACATGGCACTTTACAATATAGACTTTGGTATCGTGCAGGAGGTACGATATACGAATTCATTTGGAAAATCCAGACTATTAGTGAGGTGCGCAATGAATAGTAGAATACTTTCTTTAATATTGTTGTTATGGATTTTATCACTCGACGTTCACGGGCAAATTCCCGAGGGATTTGTGCTCATCAAGGGGGCCGAGTACGAAAGCGGTCGTATTCGTGTAGAGGACTTTGAAATGTTGGACCACACTGTTACCAACGCCGAGTACAAGGCCTTTGCCGATGCCACCGGGCATCCCGCACCATTACATTGGCAAAACGGGCAGGTCCCGGCTGGCAGGGAAGAGTACCCTGTAATTTTTGTCAATCGTCATGATGTCAGTGACTACCTGAAATGGCTAACTAAGCAGGATGGCCGTGTGTACCGGCTGCCAACTGGCGTGGAATTCAAACATGCAGCCTATGGCGGTCTGGATCGTCCTCGCTATCCTTGGGGTAATGATAAGACGGTGGACCAGGCTAATTACGATGCGCATGGCTCCCGGCGGTTTGATGCATGGCAGGAGTATCTGCGCCCGGCAAAGTGGGGCAGCACCAACGGATATGGCTTGTACTGTATGGCCGGCAATGTATGGCAGATGGTACTGAACCGATATGATCCTGCCACCAGACGATGGATCTATCGTTTAAAGGAACCCGAATTCAAAGGGCAGAGCGTGATGGGCGGCTCGTGGGCGCGGGGCCCGGCCTATCTGCGCGTCGGGTACGGCGCGGGAATGTCAGCAGGTCTGAGGTACCCTGACTTAGGATTCCGACCGGTGCGGGAACCCAGGGGACATGATTGGCGTGAGCAGGTTCGGCGTATCTGCGCGGTCTCAGGGGATAATGGTGAAATCGTCCTGAGCTGGGGATTACTTAGGGACGATGCCCCGGATGTTCGATTTCATGTGTACCGGGCATCGGACCGAAACCACGGCGGACAAAGGATTACCAAAGTCCCCCTTAGTGGTAAAACGTTTTTTACAGATACCGGATTAAAGCCGGGAAATCGATACCAATACTATGTGCGTCCGGTGGATACAAAGGGTCGGCTGCTGCGGCGTTCGGAATGGGTAGGTGCCGATGCAAAAGCTGTTGGCGATTCCCTCATTGCCGCCTTTACTCCCATCTGCAAACCCGGTTCACTCGTTCCGATCTTTGGTGATTTGAACGGTGACGGCGCCTTGGACTGTGTGATCCGTATGGACAACGGCAATCGCGAGATGTCACAGGATTCAGGTGTGCCCGTACAAATGGAGGCCTTTACCTCGTACGGACGTTCCCTTTGGCGTAAGGACATTTGTTTTCACGACCACTGTTACGGCAGTGCCAACAACGTGCCCTTCAATGTTTGGGACATGGACGGCGATGGCAGGGCGGAAGTCATTACACGCCTTCAAATAGGTGAAGAGGTCTATGCAGCGATTCTCGATGGGATGAGCGGCAATGTTAAATACAAAACGCCTTGGGTACCGATTGCAACCGATCACCAGGGCTCGTCAACACGAATTCATCTCTCCATCGCCTATCTCGAAGGGAAACAGCCGGCCGTAATAACCCAGAGTGGTTTATATGAGAATGAAATCTTCACGGCTTATGATGCTCAACTGAATCAAATGTGGCAGTTTAAGAGTTTCGGAGAAACAAGCGGCAGCGGCGGGCATAAGATTGAAGTGGCCGATGTTGATGGAGACGGTAAGCAGGAGATATTTGACGGAACCACATGCATCAATCATGATGGATCACTGCGTTGGTCTCTTTACAGGCAGCATCCCGATATCGTATCGATTCACGACCATCTGCCCAATCGACCGGGCTTGGAAGTTTTTTATATTGTAGAATCGTCTATGCACTCTGGTGTCTATATGGTGGACGCAGACTCAGGGGAAATCATTTGGAAACTCAACCGGGAGGACGATTCGCACTGGACCCATGGCCACCGTGGCTGGAGTGCGGATATTTGGGACGGTTCTGATGGAATGGAGTGCGTTTCCAATCGGGCTGGCCATAATGATAATCACCTTCTGATGTTCTCCGCATCAGGTCGTTTACTGCTGGATCCCTTTCCCAATGGTTATACTCCCATTGAGTGGGATGGTGACAATACGCGCGAGCTGCTGAGTGCGAACGGTGCAGTTCTCAGTAATTTCAATGGTACTGAAGCCGTGGCCGTTCCGGGCCTCAGCCCAAATCCTGTGCCGAATAGTAATATACTAATGGTGGCCGACCTTTGCGGAGACTTTAGAGATGAGTTAGTTGTAGGCTTCCGCACGCCGGAAGGAAAGGACGCCATAGGTATCGTCACTGCAACAAGCCCTGTTGGTAAACGATACCTGGCGGCCTGGGAAAACCTTGACTATAGACTATGGGTCGCACGCAACCGCGGCGGCGGTTATGCCTCTGTCTATGACCGGCAGCTTCAACCAGTGGATTAAAACCAGGCACCGGCCCGTCTTTATATAACCTGCTACACCCGCGGCATCCCCGGCTTCGGTACCGGCCGGATAGAGCCGTCCCACTTGGCAATATACGGAGGAGTCAGTTGGAGCTTGGAATTTAGAATCTCATCCCACGTTACATGTTTGCCTGTATATGCCGCCTCACGCCCCATAATTGCGGTCAAAGTCGATTCACACAAAAACCGGGTATCATTCGGAAGCTCCCCGCGTCGCAGTGCCGCGATAAAATCAATATGCTCCTGCTGATGGCTCTCATGCTGGTTCGGGTATTCTCTGAATTCCCTGGCATTTTCACCTGTCATATAAGTTTTACGCCCGACCAATGAAGCAAAGCCCTTCGTCCCGACAATCTCCTCTCCGATCTTCGCGTCCGTTCCCTGGATTTGGCGGCACATACTATTCATACGAACACCGTTTTCATATTCGAACTCGACCGAGAAGTGATCGTAGATATTGCCCCCGCGGTCTGTATGATACTGTCGCCCGCCCGCCCCATAAGCCTTGACGGGATGACCCTGCATGATCCAGTTGCAAGCGTCAAGATTATGGATGTGCTGCTCGACGATGTGGTCGCCGCAGAGCCAGTCAACATGGAACCAGTTGTGGAAATGGTACTCAGGAAGTGACATACCGCTTTCACGTTCGCGATACCAGATATTCCCTGTATTGAAGTAAGCATAAAGTGCCTTGATATCCCCGAGTTCCCCGTTATGAATGGCCTTAACAAGGTCGGCATAATGAAATACATGGCGGCTGTTAAACCCGGACAACAAAGCGATCCCCTTTTGCTTCATCTTGTCCTCGAGGGCGAGTATTCGGCGCACCCCCGGCGAATCGGTAGCGCACGGTTTCTCCGCAAAGATATGCACGCCTTTATTGACTGCATATTCAATATGTTCCGGCCTGAAGCCCGGAGGCGTGCAAAGCAGCACATAGTCAATACCCGAGTCGATCACTTTCTTATAAGCATCCAGACCCGCGAAGCAATTACTGCGTTTCACCTTAAGGTTGCTTTCAATCGCTTTGTCTCTGCTCTTAAGTCTCGTCAATCGTTCAAGGCTATTCTCGACCTTTGTCCGGAAAATATCGCCCATCGCAACTAATTCAACATTCGCACCGGCCGTCATCGCGTCTCGGGCCGCCCCGGTTCCGCGACCCCCGCAGCCTACGAGTCCGACGCGGATTCGGTCGTTGCTTGCTCCGTATGCCTGCGTGGCGGCAGAAAGCCCTGCCAGAGCTGTTACTTTCGTACTGGTCTTGAGAAACCGACGACGCGTCATTTTATTTTTGTCCGTTTTCATAGGTATGTGCCTTTCTTCATTAAAGCTGTTTATTGACCTTTCGATTTCCCGAATTGTCCTAACTTACAAACTCCACGGGCTGCGCATCGAACGAGATAGCATTCGGTTGGCCTCTTCACTATTTACAAATCGTTCCTTTTCAGGATTCCATTCGAGCTTCCGCTTGAGTGTCATGGCGATATTACCAAGGTGACAGATAGTAACCGAGCGGTGTCCCACCTCAACGGGAGCTGCCGTGTCTTGATGAGCCTGGATGCAGTCTATGAAATTGCGATGATGTTCCTCGCTCTTGTAAAGGTGGATTTCATTTGGCCCGATCACAGAAGTTTTCAACGATTCCGGGCTGCATGTGAATTCGTCGTTTTTGATTTCAATCCAGCCGTCTGTTCCCTCGAATCGCAAAGGGCCGTCAGGCTGAGTTTTACAAATCAGCTCGACACCGTTAGCATACCGCGCCCTGAAATGAACTTTTGTAGCCGTAGTAAAAAGCCCGTCCTTAGGAAACTCACCGCCAAGGTCTTCGACTTCAATCGGCCCGGTATCATCTGTGCCGTTGGCCCATTGGGCAATGTCGATTGCGTGTGCCCCTAAATTTGTCGTCTGCCCGCCGGAGTAATCCAAACCGAACCGGAAAGTATACAGACAGCGGTCCTTATGGTAGAGGGCCCACGGCGCCGGGCCTAACCACATATCGTAATCGAATCCCTCAGGTATCGGCATAGGCTGCCAGTCTTTGGCCGGGGCCTCTTTGTTGTTCGCTCCTATAGTTGCAAGTATCCTTTTGAGCCTGCCGATTCTTCCATTGCGTATCAGTTCACACATAAACCGGAATTGTTGATCTGACCTCCGATGTGTTCCCGTTTGGAAGATGACACCATAACGCCGAACAGCTTCGATCATGGCCCTGCCTTCGTCAACAGTTAAACTCATCGGCTTCTCGCAGTAGATATGTTTCCCGGCCGCCGCCGCCATTATCACCGGTATAGCGTGCCAGTGGTCCGGCGTTGTTACACAAACCGCGTCGATATCATCCCTCGCGATTACTTCCCGAAAATCAACATACCCCTCACAGCCGGCATAACTGCCGGATTGATTTTTCTGAGAATAATAGTCGTTAACTATATTTCGAGCCGGTTCCCGCCCGAACCACGCACCTTTCCATCCTTTCTTATACCAGTGGCCGTATTCATTACTCGCTTTTTCGACATCACACACGGCTACGACCTGCACATCAGGCTGACTCAGGAATGCCCTCATATTATTCGTACCCATTCCCCCCACTCCGATAGAGCCTATTGTAATCCGGCTGCTGGGCAGTGTATTACCCGCCTTGCCTAAAGCGGATGAAGGGACAACATAAGGAAAACTCATCATCCCCAAAGCAGCCGCACTTGCCCCTCTTAAAAACTCACGGCGATTAATTCTCGAATTGTTCATAAAACCTCCGAATCCATAATCTCCTTCTCTATTGATGTTTCATAGCCTTAGAATATATAAAGGCAAATAATCCTGAATATGGCTACTCATATAATTATACACAAACTAACTACAGAGCCAACAACATTTTGCCCCCAGCCACAACTCCGTCTTCTCTTCATTACAATAATCAATTATCATTCATCATTAATCATTTAAAAGTGGTTGCCCTGATTTTGTCATTCCGACCGAGGCGCAGCCGAGTGGAGGAATCTGGTACACAACATTCCGTGTGTACACGTTTAGAGTGTGAATCGCTCGCTAACTGTTTGTCATTCCTGCGAAAGCAGGAATCCAGTTTTTGATTTTTACATTGTAATTTTCCTATTTACACCTTGATTTTTAATCTTGAAGGCCGAAGGCCATTATGGCAATCTTCATTACAACTCTAAATTCAAAACTAAATTGCGGCGATCTTCGTCTTAATTCCTTAATTCTTTTGTAATGCTTCAGTCGGAATTGGACATTTCCTGAAAATGATTTAGTATGTAGATCTAAGAAAGGAAATGGACAT
>JAVVFI010000324.1:0-6499 GCA_032250555.1 Sedimentisphaerales bacterium | reverse complement strand
CTGATCTACAAGTGTCCAGCCGTCATAATTACCGTCGGCAAAGTCATCTGATAAGAGAATCTGCGGGCCGCCTCCTGCATCCGTTACCGTAATATCAACTGTCTCTGAGGTGACAGCTGCGCCGTCTGAGACTTCGACCATCAGCGTAAATATCTGTGTAGAACTTACATCCGGCGGTGTATATGTTGGGTTTTCTATGTTATAACTGTCAAGGATGCCTTGGCCGGATGGTACGGTCCAGTTGTATGTTAACGACGGATTAGGCCCACTATCCGGATCGGTCGCAGTTACCTGTAACTGAGAAGTCTGGGTATCTGAAATAGTTGTGGGAGTGGCTGTAACAGATGAAATAACAGGCGCCTGATTTCCACCAGACAAACCCTCAACTAAAATATCATCGAAGTAACTGCTCGAATTGCCCCAGCTATACAACGCTATTGATCCGGATGAAAAAGTACTGTCATTTACTGAGAATACCGGGCTGCCGTCTATAGAGACCTGCAATAAGCTGCCCTGAACGGCAATCTTAACCTGATAATTCTTACCGGTAACATACGGAACGAAATCTTCGGCAAGCACGCTGAACACGCCGTCTTCACATTTTACCACCTGACGAGAGTTACGCTCTTTGTCCCAGATAAACCGGTAATAGTTATTTTCGTCCTGATAGCGGAACATAATACCTATGGCATCGTTATCTGTAGATTTAATCGTAACCGTCGCTGTATAGTCAGTCCAGCCAATACCCGTTTGCCAGTATGCATATGTACCTAATTTTGCTATTGGATCAATAGATATGGTAGAGTGAACGTTGGAGCTTTGAACCATAACGCCGCTTGCTGCCGACCAGGCCATAGGCCCGGCAAGAGTGCCCTGATCTACAAGTGTCCAGCCATCATAATTGCCGTCAGAAAAGTCATCTGATAGAAAGATCTGATTATTTGTATATGTAGGAGTCGCACCCATGCCCAGATTTTCATACCAGGCGACCTTGTCATCAGTGACAGAAGCGGAAAGAACATCGTTATCACCATCACCATCAAGGTCGCAGGCAAAGACTGACCGTACTCTGTCCGCTTGAGTGCTTATCACCCGTTGTGAACCAAAAGCGCCACCGCCCTGATTCTCATACCAGGCAACCGTGTCATCATCTGATGAGGCCGAAAGGACATCGTTATCACCGTCACCATCCAGATCGCATACATAGGATGACCATGCCCCGTTTGCTTGCGTGCTTATGACCTGCTGGCCGCTAAAAGTACCCCCGCCAAGATTCTCATACCAGGCGATCTTGTCATCGTTGTAGGAAGTTGAAATGACATCGTTATCACCGTCACCATCCAGGTCACCGGCATAAACATGATATGGATCGTCTACCTGGGTGCTGATTACATGCTCGCTCCCAAAAGAACCTCCGCCCTGATTCTCATACCAGGCGATTTTATCGTTTACTTGTAAGGTTCGTGAGGCCGCAAGAACATCGTTATCACCATCACCATCCATGTCGCAGGCATAAACCGAAGTCGGCCCATCAGACTGTGTACTTACGACCTGTCGACTGCTGAAAGTACCTCCGCCAAGATTCTCGTACCAGGCAATTGTGTCATTGTATGTAGAAACAGAAAGTACATCGTTATCGCCGTCACCATCCAGATCGCTGGCATAAACCGAGGGTGCGTAGTCCAACCAATCATCTAAGATCTGCTGGGGACCAAAGATACCACCACCAAGATTCTCATACCAGGCAACCTTGTCATCAAACGTAGAAGCTGAAAGGACGTCATTATCACCATCACCATCCAGGTCGCAGGCATAGACCGAGTTTGCAAATCTTGCCTGTGTACTAATGACTTGCTGGCTTCCAAAAGCACCTCCACCAAGATTCTCATACCAGGCAATCTTATCGTCGATAGTCGATGCCGAAAGAATGTCACTATCACCATCACCATCCAGATCGCAGGCATAAACCGAGTTTGCCGCATCTGCCTGTGTACTAATAACCTGCTGACTGCCAAAAAGTGAAACATAGCCCTGAACAACAAAATCAAAAGGATTTTTATAATCGTCGTTATTGGCAATACTGATTGTGGCGGTCTTGGTGCCATAGCTGCTCGGGGTGAATGTGATCTCGAAAGTAGTCGTACCGCCATTAGCAGCCACAGGCGATGTCGGCTGCTGGGTGACGATAAAGTCGGTGCTGCCGGTGATGATTACTTTATCAGGACTTCCCGTTAAGTTCAGTACCTCCGAGCCTGAATTCCTGATAGTAAATGTCCTAACTATAGAATTGCCCTGTTGAGTACCACCAAAATACGTATCATCGCTAACACTTGGAGTAGTATCACCATCGGCAATGATTTGGCTATTGCCCAGGATTTCCATGTTAGGATTTGCTTTCGCCATTATCAGGTGCCCGTTCTCAACCTTGATATAACCGTCGTTGTCCCAGTAGTACCACCAGCCATTACCCGCTTGCGGCATGCCCGATTCGAAGTCCTGAGAATAAACTACAGGTTGCGGCGCATAGCACAGTGCATCGACGAGTAGCGAGAAATCTTGAGTGAACGCGTTGCCGGAGGCGCCAACGTGAATTGTATATGTGCCATTTTTGGGAGTATCAACCAATACCTGTTCTACATTGTCAACATGATTGGGATCGGTTCTTACGGCAGGATCCCCCGGCAAAGAGGCATTCAGTGTCCAGGGATAATAAGTTATGCCATCAGGATCAGTTATCCAAAGGTCAAGATCATGTACCAACACCGAAGTGTTATCATCTATACCACTACCCTGCGGATTGCCCTCAGGATCCGTCCATATGAGTGTCGATTTCAGAGGATCTGTGCCTGTATTTTCGAAATAATATTTCTTCTCGAAGCCGGTGTAGGTATCTTCAGAAATCATTGTGGAGGGAGTTGGAAATTTAGTATTCCCCAAAAAAGTCGCCGCTGCGGCTGCATCCACAACACCCCACCCGTAAGTAAAATCAGGGCCGATGTTACCGGCATCAAACGCAGTATGAATTAACAATCCTTTTGTTGTAGCACTTAAAGGTCTATAGCCAAACAGATTCTCGTAATACTGGATAAGCAAAGCCGCCGTTCCCGTTACGTTAGGTGCAGCCATCGATGTGCCCGATGCCTGGAAATAATCATCATTAGCAACTGCGCCCGAAGAAAAGAGGCTCATCCCATTAGCAACAACATCAGGTTTGATGCGACCATCATCGGTAGGCCCCCAGGATGAAAATGTCGTCATGATCACATCGGTCAGGTTATAAGGATCAGCAGTTATATCATTAATAGCACCTACAACCAGACTGTTCTTAGCGACTTGATCCGGCGGCAGACTATCATAACCCGTCCCTCCATTTCCATCACTACCGGGAGCAGACGTCACACCGCTGTTTGGAACAAGATACCAACCCGAACCGCTCCATCCCCCTATACCCGGATTTGATGATAAATACGTTACATAGGTGTTGTTCCCCCGGTAATTAGTGAAATGGTCATTTCTGTCATTACCCGCACTCCAAACACTCAGTAAATACGGATTATCAATGAGCACGTCATCCAAATCATTAGTGAACGCATCATACTTTCCAAAAGCCGCAGATTCTGTGCTCGAAATACTACGGTCTCCAACCCATATGTCTGTTACCCCCACACCAGAAACGTTAACTATGCTCCACCCTACTACTTCACTATAGGAATGGTTAGATGCCACAATCAGACTGGCATCTTGATACATTTCCTGAATAAAGTTATCTACACTATAGCTGCGGATATCTATTTCGCTTGCCATTCCATGGGCGGCGGCATTAACACCTGAAGCAGCAATTGTCCCTGCTACATGGGTAGCATGATCAGAAAAAACAGGAGTACCAGATGTATCGCCAAAGACCACCCTGCCAGCCAACTCCTGATGTGTAGAGCGAACATAGTAGGCGCCGGAACCATCGCCAGCTTCCCAGATACCCACAATCAAGCCGCTTCCTGTCAGGTCTAAGCCTAAGCCGCCGCCAGACCATAACTGATCCGTATTAAGTGTATCAGCAGCATTAATATTCGTAGGCATAGAAAGGTTCAACTCCGAAGGAGTAGGCCCGGAGCCTAAGAACAAAATCTGCCCATCTGACAATACAATGGTATCATCCTGAACCAGAAGGAGGTCCCCTGACAGATCGCTGCCTTGAAAAGCCATTTCACTCAGGGTAAGTGGAGGTCCCCTGATCTCGACAGATGTGTTTTCTTCAATACTTATATTATCATCGTTATGACTCAGCGGAACGTAGCCTTCAGTTATACCAAGGCTTTCTATATCTCCAGATGAATCATTCAAGAGCAAAACGATATCATTTTTGACTTGAGCATAATCAATAACATCAAGGCTCAAATCCACATCGGCTGACTCGTCATTTGCATTTTCATCATCTACTAATAAAGTAAAGATCGGCTCATAAGCTTCGATATCGGGATCGACAGGTCGGGCTTCCAGGCTAATCTGCTCTTCAGCCTGTTCGTTTGTGTCCAGCAGTTCAGCATATTGAATTTCCTGCTGCGTATTGTTAAGAAGGGTATCTTGAAGGGGATCAGGAGTAATATTAAGTGAACTATTCGCCGAAAGCAGAATCCGCGGTTCAAGCTGCTCAAGTTGAATCAGAGGCTTAACTGAGGTGGAATCTTTATTCCAAATTCCAGGATGTTTTCTTGCCTGAAGCATAATTTAATCTTAAATACAACTCGCACGAAAACTGAAAAGGCAAATCCACTTTATAATATTTATAACACAGGAAATAAGATTTTACAATATAAATTTGAATTGTTTTTTTATGAAAATAATCAGATTTTATATGCTTAAGGCAATGAAATCCTATTTTCAGGCCAAAAATCATATTAAAAGTGTAGTCACAAGTATAACACAACATTCGACGTAACAGATGATAGAGAAATGTTTTCTCACAAATCTTTAGATTGCAAAAAGACATGAAAATGGAGCCAATGGGATTCGAACCCACGACCTCTTGCATGCCATGCAAGCGCTCTCCCAACTGAGCTATGGCCCCGGTTGATTTATTATTTTCTGTTTACTATTTTTATCTTTCGTTTACATTCTAAATAATTATCGGTAAGTAATCAACAAAGAATATAAAGAAAAAAAGATTGTGATTAAAAGACAGAAAATATTCATCACAGGCCGGGTTCAGGGTGTCGGCTTCCGGCCGGCCGTGTATAGATTAGCCCAGGGGCTGGGTTTGTCTGGAATTGTCTATAACGACACAAAAGGCGTTACCATCGAATTGCAGGGCAAAAAAGAAAACATAGATGAATTTTTGACCGGATTGCAGTCCGATGCCGACAAACCGCCCCTGGCAAAAATTAAAACCTGCGAGGTGGTTGATATACCGGTTATCGAAGAAGAAGGCAAATTCGCCATCCAGACCAGTAATTCGCAGGGAACACCGCTATCGCAGGTAACCGTTGATATCGCCACCTGCCGGGATTGCCTTACCGAGATGGCGGACAAAGAAGATTTTCGGTACGCCTATCCGTTTATAAACTGCACCAACTGCGGACCGAGATATTCAATAGTCAAAAATATCCCCTATGACAGGCCTAATACAACGACGTCTGTCTTCAAGATGTGCGAAAAATGCGTCGCTCAATATACGGATATGATCGACCGTCGCTTCCACGCTCAACCGGTCGCCTGCGCTGATTGCGGTCCGGCAATCCGGCTGACAGACAAAAAAGGGGATACAATAGAAACGCAAACCGATAAGGTTATCGCGGAAACCGCGCGTTTGCTTTCAAACGGAAAAATTGTAGCAATAAAAGGTATCGGCGGTTTTCATTTAGCGGTCGATGCCCTTAATAACAAGGCTGTCGAAAAATTGCGGCTCCGCAAAAAGCGTGACCATAAGCCGTTTGCTATGATGGCCGATTCGATCGAAAAGATAAAAAAATACGCACTTGTGAGCGAACAAGCAGAACATCTCTTAAAGAGTCCGCAAAGCCCGATTGTTCTATTGCCTAAAAAAGGAAACTGCTCTATAGCTCCATCGGTCGCTGAAAGTGTCAATACTTATGGCTTTATGCTTTGCTATGCACCACTGCATTATCTTTTGTTCGAACAATTAAATGAAAGCCGAACAGATGTCCTGGTGATGACCAGCGGAAACATTTCAGATGAACCGTTGATTTGCAAAAATGAATCGGCCCTGGAGCGGCTGACTCACATTGCGGATGCCTTCTTGATGCATGACAGGGAAATTTTTAGACAGGTTGACGACTCTATTGTTCACCTTGTTGATGAAAAGCCTGTTCTTCTTCGAAGATCAAGAGGATATGTCCCGGAACCGATCTTTACAGAACAAAACTGTCAACATGAAATCTTAGCGGCTGGTGCGGATTTAAAAAATACTTTCTGTTTCACGAAACAAAATCAGTTTATCTGCAGCGAACACATAGGCGACCTCGAAGACGCACGGGTGTATCAT
>JAVVFI010000323.1:0-6547 GCA_032250555.1 Sedimentisphaerales bacterium | reverse complement strand
CAGGAGATTGAGAGTTTACGTCGTGAGGTGAACAAAATTTCAAATTTGGGAGATTGATGTTTATCGATATGCTTTATTTCATAAACTCTAAATTATTCGGAAAGTAATCTGCTATGAAAATACATCCACTTTCAGACGTCCAATCAAAAGATATTGGTGCGGGAACATGAATTTGGCAGTACGTCGTGGTGTTGCCAGGCGCAAAGATCGGAGCTGATTGTAACATCTGTTCGCATTGCTTCATTGAAAACGATGTGGTCATTGGTGATAGGGTGACGATCAAGAATGGTGTGCAGGTCTGGGATGGGTTGAAGATAGGGGACGATGTCATGGTTGGCCCGAATGTAACCTTTACAAATGATATGAATCCAAGAAGTAAGCAGAAATTTGAAATCATGATTACAACTGTAAACAGAGGTGCTTCAATTGGTGCAAATGCAACTATTCTTCCCGGAATAACGATTGGTGCGAATGCGATGATTGGAGCCGGTGCGGTAGTTACAGTCGATGTGCCAGTTAATGCTGTTGTTGTTGGCAACCCTGCTAAAGTAATCAAATATATTGGGGATTAATATGTCAATAAGGAATTGCAAAATCATCGAACTGCCCAAAATCACAGAGCCTCGTGGCAATCTGACATTTATAGAGCAGGGGAGTCATATCCCGTTTGATATACAAAGAGTTTATTATTTATACGATGTCCCCGGTGGTGCAGAAAGAGGTGGTCATGCGCATAAAGCTTTACATCAACTTATCGTTGCAATGTCAGGCAGCTTTGATGTCGTCCTGGATGATGGTAATGAAAAAAAACGTTTTCATCTAAATCGCTCATATTATGGTTTGTATGTGTGCCCGATGGTTTGGCGGGAACTTGATAATTTCTCATCGGGGTCCGTAAGCCTCGTTCTTGCCTCAAACCGATATGACGAAGATGACTATTATCGCGATTACAACGAATACTTGTCTGCTCTTAAGAGTCAGAGATGAACGTCCCTTTTCTAGACTTAAAAGCACCATACTTTGAATTGAAGGATGTGCTTGATGCTGCCTGGCACCGGGTTATGGAATCTGGTTGGTATGTCCTCGGGCCAGAAGTGGAAGCTTTCGAAAGTGAATTCGCTGAATACTGTGGGGTAAAGTACTGTATTGGGGTTGGCAATGGACTCGATGCTTTACACCTGATCCTGCGGGCCATGGAAATCGGTTCCGGTGATGAAGTGATCGTTCCTTCCAACACCTACATCGCTACCTGGCTGGCTGTCTCCTATGCCGGGGCCATCCCCGTACCGGTGGAACCAGATGAATGCACCTACAACATCGATCCTGATCTGATAGCAGCCGCGATCACCGAGCGAACAAAAGCGATTTTGGCCGTGCATTTGTATGGGCAATCAGCCGATATGGATCCCATCAATATTATCGCGCAGAGACACGGCTTAAAAGTCATCGAGGATGCAGCCCAGGCCCATGGCGCCCTTTACAAGAGGAGAAGGGCCGGTTCTCTTTGTGATGCCGCTGGGTTCAGCTTTTATCCTGGGAAGAACCTCGGTGCCTTCGGAGACGGTGGTGCTGTGACCACCAATGACGACCAACTGGCCGAACGAATCCGCGTATTACGCAACTACGGCTCGCAGGTCAAATACCAAAACGACGTCAAAGGGTACAATTCACGGCTCGACGAGTTGCAGGCGGCGCTGCTGCGGGTCAAGTTGAAGAAGCTCGATGAATGGAATGCCCGGCGTAAGGATGTTGCAGAGCAATACCTTAAAGCTTTGCCAGGTATCGATGACCTGGTGTTGCCATTTGTTCCGGAATGGGCCGATCCAGTCTGGCACCTGTTCGTCGTTCGCTGCCCGGAACGCGATGCCCTGCAGGCCAGATTACAGGAAGCCGGCATCGGTACCATGATCCACTACCCAATCCCACCCCATAAAAGCGCAGCTTACACCAAGGACTTGAGAGGTATAGAGCTCCCTGTGGCCGAACGCTTGGCCGCCAGCGTACTTAGCTTGCCAATAGGGCCGCATATCAATTCTACTGATGTAAACCATCTCTGCAAGATGATCAGTCAGGCGTAAATGCAAGAGACCGAGACAAATAACTTCACTCCGAATACCGGCAGTTATCGAAGCATTCTCAAATCGACCTCGCTGATCGGCGGGGCTTCTTTTGTCAGTATCCTGATAGGTATGGTCAAGACCAAGTTCGTGGCCATTCTGCTTGGCCCGACCGGGGTCGGCCTGATGGGGATGTACAATCAAATCACAAACTTGGTCAGTACTTTCTCAGGTATGGGCCTCAGCAGCAGTGGGGTTCGCCAGGTTGCCGAAGCGGTCGGTGCTGATGATGAGGAACGAATCGCCCGCACGGTCAAAAGCTTGCGCCGCACTGTCTGGTTGACTGGAGGCATAGGCATGCTGGTCATGTTGTTGGCCTGTGTGCCGATCTCCCTGCTCACGTTTGGTGATTCAAGCTATGCCTTGCCGGTTGCATTATTAAGCATTGTTATCCTTCTTTCGGCAATTACCTCCGGCCAGGCGTGTATTCTCCAGGGGACACGGCGAATTGGCGATCTGGCCAAAATCAGCGTCATCGGCGCAGCCAATGGTACTCTTATAAGCATCCCTTGTTTTTACATCTGGGGGGTGCAGGGGATCGTAATCAGCCTGATCCTGTGTGCCATCGCTTCGCTGGTCACCTCCTGGTGGTTTGCACGACGTGTTGAGATCAAGCCGATCGAGCTGCATTGGCATGAAAGCTTCGGAGAAGCCAAGCAGATGCTCTCTCTCGGGATCGGCATCATGGGGGCGGGACTTGTGACCGCACTCTCCACATACTTGATCCGGGTTGTTTTATTACGCCAGTTCAGCCTTGATGAAGTCGGCATCTACCAGGCTGCGTTTTTGCTCTCCGGCGTTCTGGTTGGTTTTGTGCTAAAGGCTATGGGGACGGACTATTATCCCAGGCTCACCGCAGTTGCCCAGGACACCGAACAGGTCCGTAGAATGGTCAATGAACAGACTGAAATCTCCCTATTGCTGGCATTACCACTACTCGTTGCAATGATGATCTTTGCTCCGTTGATCATACGGATCTTTTATGCAGACACATTCGCGACTGCTGTGCCAGTCTTGCGTTGGTGTCTCTTGGGGGTGCTCGGTCGAGTCATCTCCTGGCCGCTTGGGTTTGTAATGCTCGCGAAAGGGAAGGGACGGTTGTTCTTTGGAACCGAGTTCGCTGCGGCGATTTTTCATGTTGTGGCGGTATATGGGTTTATCGTGTTCTATGGTCTAAATGGCGCAGGGATTGCGTTCATGGGTCTCTATGTTTTTTATACAGTGCTGATGCTTTTTGTGACACAAAAATTAATTGGCTGGACATGGAAGAGTCATGTTCTGCAATTCGTCATCAGTGCGACCATACTGATAGTGGCTCTGATGTTCATTAGTCGTTTGGATGTAAATATACAGTTTTATTGGGTATTCAATACAACTGTATTATTAATTGTAAGTGGCTATAGCCTGAGACAGCTATCTCTAAAATCAGGATTAGGACTGAAAGACATCTTAGGTAAGTTAGGCATCTGATAATGACGGATTTAAATAATAGGCCTAAAAAACCGATGGTTACGTTTGCGCTGTTTGCATACAACCAAGAAGATTATATCCGAGCGGCGGTTGAAGGAGCCTTCGCGCAGACTTATCAGCCGTTGGAGATCATCCTGTCCGATGATTGTTCCACTGATCGCACCTTTGAGATCATGCAGGAGATGGCTATGGCCTATAATGGGCCGCACGTGGTGTATGTGCGGAGCAATCAGGTGAATTTGGGAATCGGACCTCATGTAAACATGGTGGTTGATGCGAGTAATGGTATTTACATTGCCTTTGCCGCGGGAGACGATATCTCTTCGCCGGAGCGGATTAGTCATGCTATGGAGATTTTATCAATAGTAAAAACAGCCAGTGACAGTCCTTTGGCATACTCAATATTATCTGCACTCACGCTTATTGATGAAGAGGGAAATGTATATGGAGAACGGCCTTTTCCAAATGGCGCAAGAAAAATAATCACCATAGAGCCATCAAATAATATTCATCTCTTTGAATTCAATGATTTGATGGAAGGAAAACTTTCGACATCTGGCCCGTCGCGTATTATTAGTAAACACCTTCATACATTTTTTGGCGAAATAAATGCTGAGTGCTTCACAGAAGATATTATTTACCTTTTCCGCAGTGTGCTGGCTGGGACTGTACTGTATTCTGAAGCAAAGACAGTTTTTTATAGAAAGCATCGAAAAAATTTGAGCGAATCATCGACACTGTATGCGAAATCCTTCACTGGTGTAGAAAAACAGCTTCGTGCCGATCTTGATAAAGCCTTCCAGGCGGATCTCATTTCTGAACAAGAGAATAAACTTGCATTGGGATGGATAAATTTCAATATAGCGCTACGTGCTTTTTACAAAACAAAACTCAGTGGACGACGTCCTCAATTAAAAGTCTTCATTTGCCTGATCAAGGCAAAAAACCTATCGTATCGTCGAAAATTCGGAATTTTACGTGAATATCTTGGGGTGAGATGATGATAACTACTCCCAACTTCTTCATCGTGGGTGCACCAAAGTGCGGAACCACTGCATGGGCTGAGTATTTGGGCACACATCGGGATATATGTTTTCCTAAATCGAAAGAGCCACATTATTTCAACATAGACTTTCCAAATTTTCGATGGGCGAAAACCCTTGACGAATACCTGGACTATTTCACAGATTGTCAAGGGTTTAAGGTCGTATGCGATGCGTCAGTACAATATCTCTACTCGAAAGTAGCTGCTCGTAGGATTGCAGATTTTGCACCCAATGCTAGAGTGCTGATCATGTTGCGGGAACCAGAATCGTTCATCCGTTCCTATCATAACCAGCTTCTTCTTAATTTTGATGAAATAGAAACTGATTTGCGAACGGCCTGGCAGATGTCTGGGAAACGCCCTCCTGAAAAGGTTCCGTCGACATGTCGTGAGCCGCAGTTCCTAAACTACAAACGCGTCGGTATGTTTTCCGAGCAAGTAAGTCGTTTTTTGAGTTGCTTTCCAGCCGTACACATAAAAGTTGTATTTATGGAAGACTGGATCGATGAACCTCGACGTCTATATGTGGAGTTAATGGATTTTCTTACCTTGCTCGATGATGGTAGGACTGAGTTCCCCGTTGTCCACTCAGCTAAACATGTCTCAAACAGGACCTTTCACCGTATTTCTCAACGGCCTCCTACGGTTTTAAAAAAGTTAATGCCTTGGGTCCGCAGGATACCGGGTCTTGTAAACTTCAGGCCATCTCACATGATCCGGCAGCTTAATTTGCGGAGCGGCTATAATGAAAAGGTTGATTATGACCTTATGTCTGAAATCCAAGCCTATTTTTCTGATGATCAAGTAAGGCTGAGTAAACTTTTGGAGCAATTGAAATGAGATTTATGCAGGGACTTAGAGTGCGGATCCGTGCTGTTTTGTGGTGGGCAAAACTGCAGTTTTTTGTGAATAGTAAGAACGTCAAATTTGAGTCCCGTTGTTCAATATTAAAAGGCGCCCGTGTTCGTGCCACCGATGGAGGAAGTGCGAACTTTGGCACGGGCGTTTCCATTGATCGTTACGCCGACGTCACTGTTAAATACGGAGAATTAATTGTAGGGCCAGGTACTTACATAGGTCAGTTTTCTGTGATCTGTGCGCGTAAAAAAATTATCATAGGCAAGGATTGTCTTATTGCTGAACATGTAACTATTCGTGACCAAGACCATCGTTTTGGTCCAGGTTTGTTAACGAAAGATGCAGGCTTCACATCTTCACCTGTTGAGATAGGCGACAATGTATGGATAGGGGCAAAGGTGACTATCACAAAGGGAGTAACAATTGGTGATCATTCTGTAATCGGTGCCAATTCAGTTGTCACTAAAAAAATACCTCCTAAAGCCATTGCGGTAGGCTCACCGGCAAAAGTAATAAGGTTTAGGGATGTTTAGAAATCCCGATAAATTATAAATGATCATTTTTATCCATAGTTCACTTCACACAGGTGGTGCAGAAATCCTTCGGAAGTCAGTTGCCTTCCATTTAAGAATTCGAAATCTTGATTTCCGTATTTGTTTGATTTCGGATATAGGTAGTAATGCTGAAGTATTATCCAGGCAACGCATCAATATCGACACACTCGGATTATCGAATTCTATTTACAAATTCATGACAACCCTGGCCCTGGCCAAATATTTCAAGCAACATCAACCAACCATCGTTCAATCCAGCCAGTTCAACAGCAACTTCCATACCCGTATCGCCGCCAAGTTGGCCGGTGTTCCTGTTGTTATCTGTGAAGAGCATGGGATTTATCACTGGAAACATTGGTGGCATCGACTGGCCGATCGTTTCCTGACTCGATGGTGCGACAAGATCATTGCCGTGTCACAGGCCGTGAATGACTTTAACGTCAATGAGATCGGTATCCCTTCATCCAGAATCATGGTGTTGCACAACTGCATCGACACGGATC
>JAVVFI010000322.1:0-6556 GCA_032250555.1 Sedimentisphaerales bacterium | reverse complement strand
GGACTAACGGATCACATCGCCTTTCTGGGCAGTCAACCCCAGTCTAAGTTACCGGACTTTTATCAGCAGGCTGCCATGGCTGTGTTTCCCTTTGTCAGGGCAAAAGACGGGGATCAGGAAGGATTGGGCCTGGTCATCATTGAAGCCATGGTCTGCGGCTGCCCGGTCATTGCCAGTGATCTGCCGGCCATCAAAGATACCGTCATTCATGGGGAAACAGGCCTTGTTTTTTCTCCGGGAAATTCCTGGGCCTTGGCACAGACCGTAATTGACAGTCTAAATGATTCTGAAAATCAAAAAAAAATGGCTCAAAGAGCCAGGCAAAAGGTTTTTATTGAATTTGATTGGAAGGTGATAGCGAAGAAATATGGTGCGTGTCTAAAGGAGATTATAGAAAAAATTTAAAGAATACGGTACCCGGGAATCATTTTTTTCAGATTCAACAAATACCTGTCTCTTGCCCTGCCATCAAATGTACTGCCATAGGCCACATGAATTGTGTGACTCATTTGTTTCTCATATTTTTTAAGGAACACGTCCGGTTTTTCAATGTATTTTTCAATGTTCATAATTAGCTTTTCCATTGAATCGACAATTTCACCAAACCGGTGTTCAGGACCCAGAGTATAGCCTTTTGAGAAGGGTGCCGCCACGTCCAGGAAAATGGTCGGTCGTTTTAACACCAAGTAATCGGTTGCCATGGAAGACCAGTCAGTGACCAGCAGATCTGAAACAAATAAGAATTCCTCGGCAACAGGATAAAGCAAAGACGGCATCACACGGATATGATTGTATTTATCTACTTTGATTGAATCTCCTGTATTAAGGTGGGTTCGGAAAATCACAGTGGCATTATTCCTATTGCCGACATCTTCCAATGCATCAAAGAAAGCTTCCATGGAAACCCCAAAGGGCAGAACACTCCTGTTTTTGTGATCCTGCGCCCATGTCGGGGCCAGTAGTATGGTTTTTCTGTCCGCCAGTTCATATTTTTCAAGAATTGCGTTTCTGTCAAATTCTCCGAGAATCAGTCTGTCTGATCTTCCATATCCTGTAACTTTAATCTGTTTATTTGAAAAACCAAATTTGTGGATATAAAAATGCCTCATCGTTTCAGACTGTACCCATACTTCATCATGTCCATGCAGATGCCTGAAAGTCTGAGCATCAAATCCTTTATAAGAAAGACCATGCCATACATCGATAAATTTTATGGATGTGAGGTATTGATACAGGATCAGCGTGTGCATCCCATGATCAGTTATTATCGCTCCTGCCTTAGCAACGGCAGCCATATCCGATACCGACCCCATATGTAATACATTGACGTCTGCCTGTTTCAGTTGTTTGTAATAAGCAGGGTCCATTGTTAAGAAGAAAACTTCGAGATCGCCGTTCTTCGCCAACATAAAATCATATAAGGCCAACAAATTCCCGTTGAGTTTGTGTCCATAAAGAATGACGCTGTTTTCCTTTTGAACAGCACGCACGGGCAGGGTTAGGAAAATTATTACCGCACTGCGAAGCAAATATAGCCAATGTTTATAGTTTTTTCTATCTATTTTCATTTAGGAAAGTATTTTTGTTTTTATCAAAGCCTATAGATCCAGATTGTGTTTCTTCATGAATTTTGCATAGATATACAAAAATAAATAAACAGGAAGATTGGTATATCTAAACAATGAATATGGAACAGTCTTTACTGAAAAACAGAAAAATCTTTTGCGTGCATCAAGAAAAGGATTGCCCTTCATATCAATTTTCTGGAATCCAGTACGCATCTTATCAAAAAAGGGTTTTCTATAGGTTTTATGAATTCTGTAATAATATGAAGCACATCTTCTGATATTATAGGCATCAAATCTTTGTGCAAATTCTTTTTCAACATGATGAGTATCAATATAGCATTTTATTTCCTGATTTACTTGGCAAAGAGATAATGGCATATGCCTATTTGAAGATGCAGATCCCTCTCTCTTGAAATAATAATTATAAAATTGATTCCTTGTAATTGATATTCTTTCGGCTTTGAAGAAAGCCATAAAAAAAAATATATTGTCTTCATAATATTTATTCGGCAGAAAACGTATGTTGTGTTTTTTTAAAAATGAGTGCTTATAAATTTTGTTCCATGCGTGCCGACTAACTTTAAATAGTTCTTCTGAGATATGATGCCGATTAAAAACGATAGAATCATCAGTGTATTTTTCTCCTAAATATTTATCATAATCACATTTAAGCATTATGGGCTTTCCGTCGGCATCCATCATCTTGATTGTACATATATGTATGTCTGAAATGTTTTTTTTCGCGGCAGTGTGCATTTTTTCATGCATTTCAGCCTCGATCCAATCATCGCCATCAACAAAGCCGATATATTCTCCAACCGCCTCATCTATACCGATATTTCTTGCAATCCCCGGACCACCTTTTTCTTTGTCAATAATCCGAATCCTTGGATCGTCCGTTGCATAATCTTTTAAAATATCTAAAGATCTATCTGTTGAACCATCATTTATGCAAATAATTTCGATATTCCTTAGTGTCTGATTGATCACAGAATCAATGCACCGACTCAGATATTTTTCTAAATTATAGACTGGTATTATTATGCTGACAGCAGGTTTATTCGAGGAGGTCATTTTTTTGGTTCTATCGCAACCAATCGTGAGATATCAGGAATTGTCATTATACCTGAATAATTATTGGAACGTTCAGGATGAAACATACCTTCTATATATTTTGACAAATTTTCTTTCCCAATGTAATCTAACAGTTCATTTTCTAAGTTTAGTTCTTCAAGAATTTTAAGGGTTTCGTTCATGGCTGTTTTTATCGGGCCGTCGTCAATTGAGTTGGTATAGTGTTTTATTAGCCGTGGCAGTGTAAAACTGCATGCAAGTCCGTGGGGCACACCAAAATGCATGGTCACCGGATAGGAAATGGCATGCGCAATGGCTGTCCGAGTCCGGCTGATCGCTAATCCCGCTATCAGGGCAGCATGCTGCATCTTTTCCCTGTAATAAAGACTTTCCGGCTGGTTTAAAACGGCAGGCAGAGCGTTGTTTGCCAGAGTCAAGGCTTTTAAAGACAGAGCTTCGCTGACTCGCGTACGGTTTTTGTTCCAGAGCGATTCAAGTGCATGGGAAATGGCATCCAATCCGGTATAAAGGGTTTCTTTCGGAGGAAGCGTCAACGTCAGTTCAGGATCGAGCAATGCGTGGACTGGATAGACCATCTCCCCGGAAACGGAATATTTTTTTTTGTTTCTGTTGTCCCATACAGTAGCAAAAGGGGTGACTTCCGCGCCGGTGCCGGCCGTGGTGGGTATTGCAATTACTGGTATGTAACTTTCCCACTTATGGGGGCGTCCTTCCCGTAAAACCATATCGAGCGGGGTTTTCATATCGGATGGCAGGGTCACGGAAAAGACTTTGGCCGTATCTAAAACAGAGCCTCCCCCCAATGCAATAATGCCTGTTATGGTTTCCCCCCGCAATGCGGTTGCAATTCGGTCCAGAAAATCAAGTTCCGGGTTGGCTGTTACTCCGTCGAATACCAGAATTGGGTTTTCAAGGCCAGTTTTTTTTGCTTCTGCCTCGATTTCTTCTGTGATACCCCGGGCTTTGAAGCCTGGGCTTGTGACCATCAGTGTCCGCTTTCCGCCTGTAACTGCCGGTTCGAGAGAAAACAGTCTTTTAACTGCACCAGGACCTGAAGTGATACGAACCGGGTTGTAATCAGACCATATGCTCAATTGCCGCCTCCATAAACGCTTTTTTGTTTTCCTGGGGGGTACGGGTTGGTCGGCCGAGATCGTCACGGGACCCGGTACAAATACGCACCTCAATCATCTGTGGACCGGGTGTTTGACGGAGCGCAGTCCAGCAATCTTTCAGATGCCGGGTTGTCTCGGCCAGATGGTATTTATTGAAACCACAGGCGGTAGCCATGGCGCCAAAATCGAATCGGTCTGCTGCGGTCGACTGGCCCCCGACAGAATCATGAGCGGCATTGTTGAGAAGGATATAGATAAGGTTTGTAGGGCTTAATTTGCCGATCACCGGCAATGCCCCTAAATGCATCAGAGCGGAACCATCTCCATCGATGCAGATGAATTGTTTTTTTGGATTACCTAGTGCCGCACCCAAGGAAATGGATGAGGTATGTCCCATGGATCCTACGGTAAGGAAATCTCTTTGCGGCTGGCCGAGCCGGGTTCGGATTTCAAAAATCTCGCGTGAGGTTTTACCCGTGGTAGATATGATCAGGGCTTTCTTCCCGGCAAGTGTAAGGATTTCAGTAAGGGCTTCTTCACGGGAGAGTTTGGAAAATGGGTTTCGGTTCCTTATACTGTTATATGGCGAAAAAGTTCCTTTGCTTACTATAAGTGCAGCAGGGACATTTGTATGTTTAATCTCATCAATTACGCTGTCGAGTACTTGATTGCTGTCAGAATCTGAATCAAGCAAGGAATATGGAATTTCCATAAGCTCAAGTTGGCCGGGTGTTATCCGGCCTTGCTTGATGTGCTGGGGCTCATCCTTTACGCCTGGTTCCCCGCGCCAGCCGATGATCAATAGCAGCGGGATATTGTAAATTTCCGAAGCAGTAAGAGACATGAGCGGATTGACTGCATTGCCCAGTCCTGAATTCTGCAAGTAAACAGCAGCTGTCTTGCCTGTTGAAAGGTGATATCCGGCAGCAAGGGCTACAGCATTGCCTTCGTTGGCCGTAATAATGTGTTGGCCGGCGGTGCAGTGATCCTCAATATATGTACAAAAATGTTTCAGAATCGAATCCGGAACGCCGGCAAAAAAATTGATGCCGTGCTGCCTTAGTCTGTTGAAAAATCGTCCTGGATCTATCATTATTTCCCCCCGGGTATTAACTCAAGGATCTCATTGATCGGCAGTATGCGGGCATCGCATTCAGCCGATCGCCGATGTGTGAGAATAGTCCTTGCAGTTTCTAACATTGCCGGGTAGGCACTGCGCAGAAGATGATTGGCATATATGACAATATTCACTCCTTTATCCATTAGCTCTTGTTCGGACACCTGATTGAAGCATGTTGGAACGACCACCAGGGGACGTCGATTGCTGAACTGGTTGTACAGTTGGCAGAATTCAAAAATTTCATCCGGATCTTTTCGCCGGCTGTGGATCATAATGCTGTCCGCTCCAGCCTCGATGTATGCCTTTGCCCGTGTTATGGCGTCGACCATGCCTTTTTCCAAAATGAGGCTTTCGATACGGGCAATGATCATGAAATCATCCGTTGCTTGAGCTCTTTTTCCAAGTTGTATTTTATGACAAAAATTTTCAATGCTATCCTGTATCTGTCCGGCATCTGCGCCCAAGAGTGAATTTTTTTTTAATCCGATCTTGTCCTCGATGATGATTGCAGAAATGCCTAAACGCTCTAGTGTTTTGACCGTGAATACAAAATGCTCGGGTCTTCCGCCTGTATCCCCGTCATAGACAATGGGCTTTGTGGTGACCTCAAGTACTTCGTTCAGGGTGGTGATACGAGCGGTGACATCAACCGCCTCAATATCGGGTTTACCTTTGGCCGTAGCATCTGTCAGACTGCTGCCCCACATACCGTCGAATTCGCGACGCCCTTCGGGTGTATCGATATAGGTGTTTTCAACGATGAGGCCAGACAGTCCATTATGAATGTCAATAAGCCTTAAAAGCGGCTTAACTCGCAGCATCCGGCGAAGTGACTTCAAGCGTATCTCCGGGGTGGTTCCTACCTCTTTCATGGCGGCGTGCAACCGGGTAGAGGAAATCCCACGGGTATAAGGGACTTCGACTAACTCCCCCCCCCATTGGGCCAGAGTATCGATTACCCGCTGCCTTGTCTTCTGCTGGACCCCTTCTTTCCAGTCATCTCCATGGACCACATAATCAGGCCTGATTGTTTCCAGGTTAAATGCATAGTCCAAGGTTGTCTGGGGCACTACCTGGCTTACTCCTTTGATATTTTCAATCACTTCCCGCCGCTGATTAAATGTCATGTGCGGCACTCGCTTGTAACTGGCAATAGCTTCGTCAGTCAAAAGCCCGATGATTACATCTCCCAGTTCCCTTGCTTTTTTAATTATATTCAAGTGACCGGGATGAACTAAATCAGCACTCATGCCGACATAAACGGTTTTATTCGTTTTCATTTTCTATTTCCCATATAAACCATTTATCCCGCAAGCAATTTCATATTATTTATAATTTCTTTGTTTCTTCATATATTCGTTTGCAATTGAAGTTATCAGAATATTTGAAAAATTTGTTTCTTAAACCCGTGTACTCTTCTTTTTCTGAAAAGCTATTATTTATATAGAATTTAATGTACTGCATTAACTCAACATTAGATTCCGTTCTATCTCCAAAAATATCATTTTTCAAATCGAGATAACTGCCTCGGTTTTTTAAATAATCATCGAAATCAAATTGATAGAATATGACTGGTTTACAAAGATAAAAAAAATCCCAACTCACGCTTGAATAATCTGTAATCAAAAGTGAGGATTCGTTAATTAATTTTTGTATAC
>JAVVFI010000321.1:0-6600 GCA_032250555.1 Sedimentisphaerales bacterium | reverse complement strand
ACCGCTGCGCCGTCCAATACCTGAACTACTTCTGCGGTAGTAACAAGGCTGCCATACGTGTTCCACGGATCCATAACGCCGTCTTCAAAACCGCCGTTGGTCAATAAGTTTACACCAGGTACGACTGGTTCGGGTAGATTTAACATATAATCGACCGCGTTGAGGAACATCTGCGTGCCATCTTCGTACAAATCGTACAAAGCCGCAGCTTGTCCACCCGTTACGCCATCAGGCTCGCGAGAGCCGGTCAGGAAGACCAGGCGAGGACCGCCCAGTACGTCCTCTGGGCTCCCACTGGAATTCTCCATTATAGCTCCAGCCGGCCATTCGGCGATAACCATGCCGCCAACAGTAGGATCATCAACGGTAGCAACCGTGGCTAAGACTGTTCCCTCATCTTCAATGGGATCGTTGTTGACGGAGATACCTCGTGATATAGTTACGCCGTCTGTGGGAAGCGGAACCGCACCTTCGGCATACAGATTGTCCATAATGCCGTCGGTTATCGAAATCCCAGCAAAAATCGGGTGGGCTGGATCAGTGACAGCCAGTGTGATATCCCCGATAGTGTCCACCATAGTCCCACCGGTAGTGAAACCCATGCGGCTGTTACGCAGCGTGTAACCATTCAGGTTTATCATGGGAGCAGTGACGCTGTTCCATGCGGAGGCACCAGCACCACTATAGTGTCCACTGGATGCTGTACGACTAATAATCACCAGATCCATGGTATTGAGGAATTCCACATCCGGTTCCTGTGAGGTGAGAACGCGTACCACGTCGTAGCCTTGTGCCTTCAGCAGGTCGGTATATTCAATATCCGGTGCCTGGGTGAAGCCGACAGCAGCAGCATCAGCATGGGGTTCATCATCAGCGGCGTGGTAGGAGACCCAGGCAATTGATGGGCCGGGAACGGCCGATATACTGAGTGTGTCATGACCCGAGGCGGTGATTCGTACACCTTGCACAGGAACACTTGTCTTGAAAACTACACCGTAGCCATTCTGGCCATTAGCGCTGACTCCCGTATCGGCATAAGGCCCGCCATTACTTGCTTTATCAAACTGAACCGCTTCTCCCAATGAACCGTCCGCATAAATCGCCTGCCAGCTTCCCGCATCATTACCGCCTCTCTCGAACAAAATGAAAGTATCCGACAGGGATGGAAAAATCGTCTCCTGGAAGTCAATACCGTCTATCGACGAGATATTTGTAGCTCCATCCAAAGTGAAAAGGAAGTTGTCGGCCTTAGAGCCCACATCGCCTTCTTTAGTGGTCGAACTTCCGCTCACCGTTGCTTCAGGAGCCGGATCGCCTTCGACCCATAAAGTTTCAACGCCATCAAGAACATACCACCGTGTCGTTGTACCAAGCATCAAATCACCGTCAGCAACAACATACTCGGTATCTCCTAACCGCAAGCTCTCGATAGCACCGTCAACAACGGTAACATCAGCCAATCCGCTGAGCGTCTCCGCAGCGGTTTCACCTGCCAATATAGCAGAAGCCCACTGAGAGGCATCATTCCAGCCCTCTACGACGGAAAATGAGAGCATCTTATTTTCACGCGAATCACCGCCGTCGTCGTCGTCATTGTAGTAGCAGTCAATGCCGATCATGTCACTGGCCTGGGGCATCACACCCCATATCGTCATCCAGGGCATCTTTACCTCGATACGCCAGCCGGTATCGGTGTCAACTTGAGCGTGTTCAATACCATCGGTATATCCATCAGCGTTGGTCCCCTGTATTTCGTCCGTTGTCCACCCAAATGTATACTGGTGGTCGTCTCCGGACAGCGGAGTATCTAACTTGGTGTTGCCGCCGTCGAAATATATTTCCACGCTGTCGTCCTGCCAGGAACTGGCCGAATCATTTTGCAAACTGTCATCGGTTACGTCCACGAGAACATAGAGATTCTCCGCATCATACAACACCTTCCAGATACCGGAACCGTTGGCTGGATCATCAAGTGGGACGAAATACTGCTCTGATGCATCTGCCCAGACGTCGTCGATCTCCCCGTCAAGCACAGGGGGCTGCGCGGCAAGAGCGATTTCCATATCTTGCGCCGCCACCGGGCCGACCAGGCCCAGAAGCAAAACAAAAGAAGTTAAAAAAAACAATTTTCTAAGCATAATAGTCCTCCTTCAAAACGTCAACTCAACTTTACTTTACTTTGGCCACACACCAAAGCACTCTAATTTTAATACTACAAAAAACTTACACCGTCACTAAAACATATACCTCCCCAGGATGAGAATAATTAACTGAGACTTGCCGCAACCTCCTTCCTTCAAAGACTCTATAAAGAACTGAGCCGTTAAATGAAATATAAATATTTTACTATCGGGCACAAAATTCTGATAAAAATCATCTGCCTCACCCACAAATCTTCCGGCCAAACAAACTTCTTCAAAACCACGAGGATTTCACTCACCGGAAAGTCAATATCAACAGACTCTACCTGTTTTATTTATACCAAATTCGATACCCTGCCGTCAAGTCTATTCTGCGGTTTTATTGTTTATTAGATTGCACAGGCTCAATCCTTCATCGAACCGGAAGGAATAGGAGGTGTAGCAGGAGTACGTCTGCTGCTCCACTTTTTGAGCCTTTCGAGCCGTTCTATCCCATGAGCATAATAAGCCTTATTAAGAGACGAAAGGTGATGCCGCCATAACTCGTCCCGGGCTTCCCGCCAGCCTTTGGGCGTACTCACCAGCTTCATATCCTCCATGGCTTCGTACAGCGCCTCGGCAATAAGTTTATGGCCCAGGATGCTCGGATGCACGTGGTCCAGCATCAACTCGCTGCCGGGGATTCCGTCCTCGGTGCGTTCGGTGATTAACACTTTGGCATCCACGAGGGGTACGCGATACTGCACAGCAACGTCCAAAATGGCTTGATGCATGGGTTCCAGTATCCGCAGCGGGCAAATGTCCTCCTCTTTCGCCTGCACGAACCAATTCTTCGCTTCATCTAAGCGTCCAATGTGCTCGTAGCACTTTCCAATCAGATAAATAAGACCGGCGTGTCGATTGTCAATCTCAACCGCCTGCTCAAGGAGTCTAATCTTCCCGTAAGCATCATCCCAGCCAAGTTTCTTGGCCTCTTCCGACAACTCTGCGACTCGCTCGATTTCACTGGTGGAAAGCTCGCCGCTAAACTCCGACTTGAAAGGAGGGCAATCTTTTAAATTTGAGACAGGATTTACCAGTATGACCGGAACACCCGCACGGCGGGACATCAGAACCATAGTTTGAAGATTACGGCCGAAGTGCTCAATAGTGCCCTGGCGCCATACCTCATCACGATGGTAGGATTCAAGCCCATCCTCGAAATCGAGCTTGGCCTTGACTTCTCCGGGCAAAATCGTCTTCGATATGTCTTGGCGCCGGGAGCGTCTCGTTGAGATAAACTCATCTGCAAGAGAGTAACTTCGTAGGTTGAGCAGCGTCCGATGAATCCTGATCAATACGCGCGGGACTCTCTTTAGATGCTGGTATGTCCTGTCCTCGAGGAATTCATTGTGTCCCGTGTAAATGATAAATAAATCAGGCTCATACTTGAGCAGTTCACGCATGATGGGCACGAGGCGATAGCTGGCGTAGGATATTCCCCCGCAGTTAACAACTTCGAAGTCCGTTTGTGGTCGCGCTGCATTCAGATTCAGCTTGAGCCAGGTCGTAAATGACGTCTCTACGGAATAGGGCCTTCCCTGCACGGTCGAGCCGCCGAAACAGAAAATTCGGAAAGTCTGCGTGCCCTTTGCCGCGGCGAACGACTGGGGGCAGAAGTACGTCAAACGTTCCTCGGCTGTCTCGAAGTTTGTGCCCGTTGAATCGAGGACAAACAGGGGACGCAGTCCGTTGAACGAGACATAAGGATCTTCCGAACTAATAGAAGGTGGCCGCACGCACAGCCTCAGCACCAGTTCGCCAAATACGAGCGGTGAGATGACAACGACCACAGCCGCAAGGTGAAAGAATACTGTGCGGTATTTTGAATTTCGATGATTCAACAACATACCTGAACTTACACTTTCATCAGATTACCAAATCTTCTATAGATTTTTGAATAATTTTAGCCAAATCAAATAAACAAGCAAAGAAATAACATAATGTCTTCTTACATTTATCGTATGGATTTGGTATCCTATATGAATCAGGCTTCTTGCCGGAAATTATACAAGATGAACTTATCTCAAGTGAGGAAATTATGAATTACCGGTTAAAAATCCAGAACATTATGTGTGCACTTTTTTGTTTCGTCTGTTGCTTATCCGCTTTATCCAATGCTGGAAATCAGGACAGCCCGCAAAATAAGCAGGGCCGCCACTATGCCGTGGAAATCGAAGAGATAGTTACAAGATACGCCCCCGCCAATAATGGCGCCGGGCCCATGTGGTGCTATGGCTCGACGGTTATTGCAAGACAGAACAGAGACGTTTATCTTTCGACCATTGAAACAGGCAGGGACGTTCCGCTGCTCTGCAATACTCGCTGGCAGTTGTGGCATCGCACATCCGATGGCTGGAAGCTTGAACAGACTGAAAAAGCATATCGTCAGCGTGAGCCCTGCCCTATCGGCATATTTCAGGAAGGATCTGTCTTTTTGTCGGTCAATCCTTCCACCGAGCCAGCAGGTATCAAGTATGGACCATGCAAGCCGCTGGTCCTTGAGTTTAACCCGGACAATCTGAGTGGAAATATTACAATCCATACTCCGGCCTGGGCCGATGGAACTTATTTCACCGACCATTCCTACAGGGGCTTTGCCGCTGACGGCGTTAACGGCGAGCTTTTGCTTTTGAATATTAATGCAAAAACCAGTGAGCAGTTTGTTTCCTACCGGGACAGCAACGGCCGATGGCATCAAAAAGGCACAATTAAATTTCCCATCAGGTCCTGCTATCCCCAGGTTAGCCTGCGCGACGGCTCTGCTCATGTGATGGCTATTGGTGATATTGTCGAGCCGGTCGAGGAGTGGAGAAAACTCAAATTCGAAAAGACGAATCGCAAGTGGGATTACGTCTTTCGGCGGTTGTTCTACACTTACACAAACAATATCAGGACGACCGGCTTTGCAGAGCCTGTTGAAATCGACACTGCCGAAGAAACAGGCGGCTATATTCGAAACCTTGATATGCACATAGACGCGACAGGAGCGGCTCATCTGCTTTATACAAAACAGCCGCATCAATATGATTTTATCCGGGACAAATACTTTCCGGGTCAGGCAATGACAACCAGTCTTGAATATGTCGTTGTAAAAAACGGTAAAGTCGTCATGAAAAAAACGCTGGCTCGAAGCTCGCAAGACTCAAATGGATTCAGGCCGTCTTTTGCACGATTTCATATCAGCAGCGGCGGCAAAATCCATGTAATCGCAGCGGGTACGGATTTTGAAAACGGGAAACGCACGTTCGGTAATTACATAGGTCTAATACCCGCCGGAACAGGCAAGCCCGTGTTTAAGCGTGTTGAATTGAAGCATCCGTTTGGGAACTTCTTTACCAATACGCCTCGGGGCGGGTCGAAACCATCGGATGTTATCGATATTTTCGGTATCGCCGATGATAATCCTAATTTGCGATATGCCCGTGTCCGTGTTGCCCCCTCCGGAGACTAAACTCCTTCACAACACGGACAACGAACTGTAAAAATTTTAACGATGTTTACTCGATAAATTCCTTAAAATTTCAATTTTGCTTTCCCATTTATGTGTGTTAACGCCGGTCGGTATCCTATGACACGGCCGCCATAATCCACACCAGCACTTCCATACAAACTTCAGCATTTTCATTTCATCACCCCGGTCTAATACACTGACAGGGCCCCTGCCCTCAATACTTTTGATTATCCCCTTCCCTGGAAAATGAATCAGCCAATACCGTATATAAGTGCCGTTGTCGGAGCCAAACGTAACGTTTTTTTCATTTTTGTCCTCTGAAATTGGGTTTGAATTGGCACCCTTCAGGGTGGTAAGATCCGCGAGCAGCATTATTAAAACAATCGTAAAGTTCATTATCCACGCAAGAGCATTCATTTTATCCTCTGAAATTGGGTTTGTTTTTGGCTTTATTGGCTTTGTTTTGGGTTAAATTGGCTTTGAATTGGGTTTGAATTGGGTTTGTTTTTTCGTAAAATCGGCGTTTTGGGGCTAAAATCGAATAAAATTGGGTTTGTTTTGCATAAAAAGGCTTATAAATTCGTACGTAATCTTTCGTAGAGATTCGTTTTCGCGGCTGTCGGATCCCTGGGCTTTTGGCTGGTCGGGGCAAAGTTTCAAAGGGGCAGAGGAGCAAAGGCACAAAGTGTATAAATTGCCTAAAGTGACTAAAGTGTCTAAAGTGAGCTAAAGTTAAATATTTCATATTCAGAATTCCTTAACTGAGGGCTTAGGTCCCCTGTTGCATGCCAAGGAAGTGGTTCTTCCCCTGTTGCACGCCAGGTTAGAAACACTCGGGGATAAACTCGGATAAACTACGGGAGTAAAAAAACACTCCCTCTATAATTAGACGGGTGTGCAGTTTTGAGCCGAAAAATTATCCGTTTCTCGTGACCCGTGACCCGTAACCCGTTGTGGGATAAGGAG
>JAVVFI010000320.1:0-6612 GCA_032250555.1 Sedimentisphaerales bacterium | reverse complement strand
CTATGACAGAATGCGAATATGATGATCGTATTCCGATAATATCCAATAAGGTTTATCATTGAATCTGCGATTTATTATCTTTGTGAAATATTTGTATTTTTGCTCTTGGCATTTTGAGCTGGAAGTCAGCAGATGCCGCTTTAGCCGGGGATTAGACAGGCTTCCCCGGCCGATTCATAAGCGGCCAGTAACTCTCTTGTTATGTCGGTTACAGTAAGGATTCCACGGAGATTTTCATCTTTATCGATTACCGGAAGGCAGCTTATTTTCTTCTTGTATAGAATATCCACTACCTCTCGGATTTTACAACTGGGCGAAATATGCAACACATTCCGCACCATAATGTTTTCCAGAGGTATTAGGAAATTTGTGGTCCATGAATCGGCTGCAAACAGATGCTCTCGAAATCTCTTTGGTGCCGAAGGGGGGCGCTTGCCGGCATAGGGGAGATTACGCAGAATGTCTCTGTCAGAGACCAATCCAATAAATTTTCCCTGCTCATCAATGATAGGAATATGTCTGAATTCTCCTGACTGCATCACTTCGATTGCTCTGGCTATGAGTTCCTGAGGTTCCAGGCTGATTACCTGTTCCGTCATAACCTCTTGAACTGTTCGATGAAGCCAAGTGTACAAAATCCCGGCTTTCAATGAACTTTGAGAAGCAATTTCAGAAAGAGGTAAATCTTCATTCAATTCCGGACATAACTTGTGTATCAAATCGTCAAGCCTGAAAAAGAGTTTAATTAGGTCAACAGTAGTGATGATACCCACTAAATCATTATCATTGTCTTCGAGAACGGGTACCATATCAATATGGTTGCAGGCCATAATCTTAATGACCTCCTGTACCGGTGTTTGAGGTGAGACAAACTTAGGCTTTCTTGTTACTATTTGCAATAGCAACTGTCCAAGAGCTCTGTGGTCTTTCTTTTGTTTGCCGTTTTCTCCTGAGTCCGGGGAATTCAATCTCAATACATCTCTTTCTGAAACGATGCCAATAAAATATGGTTTTGTCTCTCCTTCGTATGGAAGGTCAACTACAGGAGCATGACGGACGTTATGACCTTTCATAAACTGTAGGCATTGATTAACAGTATGGTCGAGGGTAAGTGTCTTAATGTTAGTATTCATAATGTCCCTGGCGAGACGCATTGGCTCAGGGTTGACACCCTTCTCAGTGCAAATCTGTTCAATCAAGTCGATGAGTTTGAATTGCTCGTTTTCCATACCGTTTCATATTCTCCGGTAAAATTGCAGCATAGTCGCTCGAGACCTATTGCCACCCCTGGGATTTATCGGGTTTTTTATCGGCAGGGATGGTACCCGACTTTAATGCATTTTCACCGAATTATACTGTGTATGCTGTGAGAAAATTGCAGCCGTTCACGGCGGATATCAAATAAAATGCCCTGATTTTGTCTTTACAATTCCATCTGTATATTCTCTGCTAAGAGATAAAAAGACAACCGTTAATATAAGTTAGCCGTCTCACGAGCCTCTGGGGTGCTTTATAACGAAAGCTGACGGACGGTTCGTAAGAATTCGCATGTAAACTTAACCACAATATATATTAGAAATATCTTTCTGCTGCGGATTTGCTCTGACTTGCCAATCCTCATTGTTTCGGCTGATATTGGAATTGTCCGACTTCGGTTAAACAGTGCGCATTTTTGCCTTTTGTTGTGAACGGATACGATAAAAGGCCAGAAAACCTAAGAAAATGACCATTGTACAAATCCCCCCCCTTTGGTAACTATACTTAAATCAAGTCAGAGTTTCACCTGACTCGATTGATTTACAATATGCGTTTTTTTACCTTCAGTATTTTCAGCTTTTCGCCTTATTGATTATTGTCCTCAAGCAATTTTCTGAGGTATGTGTTTTCTCGGCGAGTTGCTTCAAGGTCGAAGACCTGGTATTTGATACATACGCGCAGGTAATCAAGCGATTCCTGCAGGCTATTGATGCTCTTTTCAAGCTTCTTACGATTTGCCTGTGCCTGTTTGGCAAGCTTGGCCAGCTTTGTATGTTGGGGGTTAGCAGTTTCTCCGAATTCCTTGACTAATTCATTAAGTTTGTCTTCCAGGTTTGCTTCGTCCATCACACTGTTCTCCTCAATAAAACATCGTTTCTATACCCTGTGATAGGGAACCCCCATAGCCCCCTGTTATTAATAGAATAGCAAAGTTTATGCCCAAACGCTTAAGATACGATTTTCGCCTGATTTTGATGCTTACCCTCAATAACAGCCCAAAAAACGTACCCTCTGTGTCACTCTTAAGTTTTGTTCCTCCTTTACGAAAAACAGCCGTTATAGGGATTAGAACACCATGTTGTCAAAAGGAGACGCCTTGATTTAGGCATGTTTTCTCAATGTGGATAAAGACTTTATTTGTAATTAGTTAGAAAACGTTGATTATTGTAAACGTTGATGTTGTTTATTTATGCAATTAATGCCTTTTCAGCATAATAAAGTCGCTTTTTATGTGCTCCAAACAGGAAATAGACTGGCTCATCCGTTCAAGTTCATTACCCGGGCAATGAATAAGACTGTTTCCAGTTTCCCATAAGCTGCCTTTTTGCATAGGAGTAAAAAACAAAAAAAATCAGTTCTACTAACACATTTTCTCCTGTTTATATCGGACAAAAGCTAAAGAATCCGATTTTGCTCATAAGTCGATTTGTCCTGTCTGAGATTACTCTCTATATTTTATATGAGTTTGATTAGAAGCACCTTACCCTGTGGGAAATAGAAGAGAGGAAAATCACATGTTCAACGGGAAAGAAACTATCCAACGAAAAATCACTATTGCTATACTTACAGTAGTATCATTGAGCTTTTGCACACCGGTTTTTGCACAACAGCGGGATTTTGCCAACACAGAAGATAATTTCGGAAATTTTCTTCTGAATGCCCTGGCGAATATTGAGGTTATTACAGATCTCAGTAAAGGCATCTCTCTTTACGATATACCCACCCCCATCACGGTGATTGAACAGGCAGATATTCAGCAACCGGTCCAAAAAACAAATCCTGAAATTCCGTTGACTATCACGGCTGTCAACTTGACCGATGATGATCTGCATAAATTGGGTTCTGCAACACTCGGTTTGAACAATTCGAATCCTCAAAAGCCAAACCTTCAGGAAGTTATCATTTCTTCGAATTCGGATGAATTGGTGAATACTGAAGAGCTTAAGTTAAAAAATACCAGATTGATTGACGCGATATTGGCCTCAGAACAAAACATGACAAGCGTAAATCCCTTAATGAATCTCGTCTGGCAAATAGACGAGAACATGGATTTTGCAATTGTAGGGCAATATCAGTTGGATATGGAATACCCGGATTTCATTGAATATCTGAAAAACGATGTTGAGAACCAAACCAAAAGTGCTTTATACGCAAAACTAACCCTGCGATTTTAACTTCTCATGAATAAAGAATGATTCTTGCGGGAACTCAGTACAGCCACCTATTGTAGATCATTTTTTATTTTTTCCAGCTTCTGTTCCCATTCCTTGTAGAAAAGTTTCATATAATCAAATGATTTCCTGATTTCCTCTTCCTTTAATTTCAAAGCATCAAGTTCCTTATGGTACTGATGCAGCAGCTTAATCTTTTCTTCTTCTAGTATTTGCAATGAGTAAATTTCATAAACATATTCTTGCGTAACATAGCGGACCGCCAACTTTTTTTCGAACCATCCTGCTCTTGACATGCTTGAACCTACTCGATACGTAGCCTATTATTTCTTTTCCTCATTATTTTGCTCGCTTACGTTTCCTATCTGCAAAAACAGGATTATCTCCAATATTACTTTTACACACACAAATTATAACGTTTATTTTCACCGTTTGGTTGACAGCTCACGGATAATAAATAACTCAAATAATTGAAATCTCGCACAAAGCCGGCCAAATGCCCATTTTTAGCAAATCTACAATGTTTCCAGTTATTGCATTTCAATTATTTATTGACAATAGCAATTATTTTTAATACGATAGTACTGTAGATATAAGCTGTGAAAAGACGTGTTTTTTCACAAGGGGAAGATTATGAATTCTGACAAAGACAGCTTCCAACAACGAAACAAATGGTATATTGTTATTATTGGTGTTGTAGTAGTAATTGTAGTTATACTGACTTTGTTTACTAATGTCTTTCAGTCAACTGAATCCAATCTGGGGCGTCAGCTCGTATTGGTTCTTGGTATTTTAGTGGCCCTAAGCGCGCTGCTGGCAATGCTCTCAAGGCTCTTTAAAATACTCGATGCACTTAGAGACAACAGTGCAAAGCTTGAGGCGGTTGCCGGTGCTCTTGAAAAGATTAGCACCGAGTTGACGCAAATCAATCACAGCACCCGTGTAAGTGAAACAGTGAAAGCAATTGCATTCCGGGATGCGGACAGGCAATCTCTGCGTGAGGCCGTTTTTGATAAACTCCAGCAGCAGGAATTTGACGCCGCTCAGGAAATAATTGATGAAATTGCCCATCGCCCCGAATATTCAGACCTTGCTGAGAAGCTAAGAGCACAGGTGGAAAAATACCATACTGCAACCGACCAGGAAAGAATCAATCAGGCCATTGCGCATATTGAAAAGCTGCTCGATAATTGTTCCTGGGCCCGGGCAAGCACCCAGATTGAAGGACTGATTAAAGCTTATCCTGATTCTGAAAAGGCAAAGTCGATGCGGCATATCCTGCATGATAAAAAGCAGAGCCGAAAAAAAATACTGCTTGCTGCCTGGGACGATGCCATACAACAGCAGGAAACAGACCGCAGCCTGGAGATTCTTAAAGAGCTTGACCTCTATCTTACACCCAACGAAGGACTGGCCCTGCAGGAAGCTGCCAGGGACATCTTCAGGACAAAGCTGCATAATCTCGGTGTACAATTTTCAATTGCCGTTACGGAAAAGCAGTGGAACGGTGCATTCAACATCGGACAGCAGATTATTAAAGATTTTCCGAACAGCAGAATGTCTGAGGAAATTCGCGGGAAACTGGATGTCCTGGAACAAAACGTCCAGATGCAAAACAGCTAAACGATTCTGTTTTTCATGTCGTTGAAAAATCGAACAATGACTGTGTCTTAATCATTGTCACCTGATCCGGATAAGCGGCAAAAGTGTGCAGGTGCAATTCTGTTTTTCTGGCCTCGAAGTCAACATAGCAAAACGGCTGAAGTTTGCCTATTTGCTGTTCGGGAAACTTCACAAACACCCCTCGATTGCGGGCAAAACGTTCCAGGTCGCTATGACTCTGGCGATATAAATTTGGACTCATCTTCTCGACTTGAAAATCAGTCATATAATTTACACCCCGGCTCAAAGTGCATTTATGCGTACGGGGGCCACGGAACTGGAAACGCTCAATCAAACCTCGAGACGGCAGCATCTGGCCGGGAGCGCTTACGACTTCCGTAAGACAGATATCATCGACAAAGACGCTGACAACATGGGTACAGCCTGTGACCCAAATGATTGCCTCGTACTTTTCAGTATTTAATTGTCGGTTGGCATAAATCTTGAAAAGCTCGGGATGCAGGGGTCTTTGAAAAAGACTGAACATCAATTCTTCAACTGCTACATTGATTTGCGGTAAATCCATTAAGCATATCCTGATACAAATACGTCTTCTTCTGAGTTCTAACTCCCCCTATTATACAAAAATCCCTGCCGTAATTCAAGCCTCATATTAGTACTGATAAGCTCGATTTGGGCCCTTATAGGACGAATATTCCGCAAACTCCCCAACCCAAAAGACTAACAGAGGCAAAATATTTTTAATAAAATCAAAAAAAATATCAGATATTTTCTAAATTTGACTGCTGAAAAAAACCGCGTTGATAATAGTGGCAATGATATCGTAAAAAGCATGAGTCCCGGCGGTAATACCGAAGCCGCGAATTGCAAACAAAACCGCAAAGTATATTCCTGCTATCGTTCGAAATGCGAATCTTATCGAATTAAACGGATCATTGGCGTTTGGCTGCCCGCTGAGTAAATCTATATGATGATGTGCGCTGAACAATGCTGCCGAAATGAGCACCGAAAGTACGATAGAATTTATATGAGTGAGTCTTAATACATCTTGAAAGAGCAGCATCAAAAGACATATCAAAATCAAACGAAAAACAAGTTCTTCGTAAATCCCGGCTCCTATTCCGGTAACGATATTTGCCATCAGAGACTGCTTTTGCATTACCTCGCCGTCCTCGGCGCTCAGCAGCGATAGATTGCCGCATGTGGCCGAAGAGCAGACCGGAAGTGCCACGATTTGTGTTTGTGGTTTTTTGTTGTCGAACCGGCTGATATTGTCTTCCGGACCGGCAGAACTGCCCATAAACAATGTCAGAACCAACAAAGGTATAGCCAGAAAAATACACTCAACCGCCATACGAGGTACATCGCGAAACCAGAAACGCCACTGTTTACCGGATGTGATTTGAAGCGCTATCAAAATCAATACAACCGCTAAAGGAGGCGCCACCCACGCAAACCGAGCACCAAAGCCCATCGACTCGAGCGCATTCTGCAGCCAGACAAAAGCTGCAACACGGATTTTCGATTGGTTCAGAACATCCGTATTAATGCTGAATGTTCC
>JAVVFI010000031.1:0-21417 GCA_032250555.1 Sedimentisphaerales bacterium | reverse complement strand
GCTTTTAGGGGCTTATTTGTTTTGTTTCTTGACCATCTTCTTTTGCCATTTGCTAGATATAAAGTGCTAAAAGCCTGAAAAAACTTCAAAAATTCAGTCTATTTATTGACGATAAACTTCGAGAGACTACAATGATTGTTGATTATCTTAAAAAGCAAAGCCTGATGAGGAAGCTGAGTTGAATTGGGAAGAAGGATGAACGGAGATAAATTTAAGAATCCTGTTGTATTTGCAGCTTTAGGTATTCTAATTCTGCCTTTTTTTGCAGGCTGTAACGCTCCAAAGGGCCAATTAGCAGCTTTTAACGGGCATTTTTTAAGTTCAGACTATGAGAAATCAGCTCAGTTCGCCGAGAAAAAGATAAGCAAAAAGAAGAACCCGAAGGGTGAAGACTTACTCTGGGCGCTACAGCTCGGGACGGTTCAAATGATTCAGCAGGATTATACCAAAAGCAATGAGTCCTTCGATAAAGCCGAAGAGATGCTTAAGTATTTCGACGAGCAGTCCACCCTTGGAGATGGTATCGGTTCTACGCTAACAAATGATAATATAATTCCTTACAGAGGTGAAGAGTATGACGGCATAATGGTCAATGTTTACAAAGCTCTGAATTTTATGGCCGAAAGGAATTTTGAACTGGCCAGAGTGGAATTTAACCGTGCCCTTGACAGGCAGAGACGTGCAAAAGAGAAGTTCAATGCAGAAATAAACAAACTAAAAACCGAGTTGGAAAAGGAGGAGCAAAGCGAATTTACGAAGTCTAATGTTGAAAATCCAGAGACGGCCGAGCTGTTAGCTCAAAAATATCCCAATCTTCGTAATTTCGAAGCTTATCCTGATTTCGTTAATCCTTTCGCGACTTACCTTGCGGGGGTATTCTTTAATCTGGTTTCCGATCCCGCCAAGGCGGTGGATTTGCTCAAAGAATCCTATGGTATGGTCGGTGATAACGGCTATATTGCCGAGGACCTCAGGGTTACCGAGAACATACTCGATGGAAAAGGCCGGCTGGAAGATACAATATGGTTGATATTTGAAAACGGTCTGGGGCCTGCAAAAAAAGAATTAAGGATGGATATTCCATTATTCATTGCGACAGATAATGTTAAATATGTCGGAATTGCTCTACCGGAATTATATTTCAGAAGCAAAGCACACCAGTATCTGGTTGCGGAAGTTGACGGAAATGATTATGAAACCCGCCTGGTTTCTGATATGGACAGGGTCATCCAGACGGAATTCAGTAAAGATTATCCTGGAATTCTGACAAGGGCCATTATATCAGCTACCGCCAAAGCCATTGCACAGTATGCTGTTGAAAAACAAGATTCCTCTAAATCTGCGCTTGCTTCGATATTAGTGGCGGCGTACAGTTACGCAACAACAGCCGCTGATGTAAGGATATGGACCTCTTTGCCGAAAGAGTTTCAGGTTGCCAGGTTTCCAAAGCCGAAAGATGGAAAATTAAAAGTTAAACGACCCGGTTCGGATTCTGTTGAAATTAATATTCCTGATTGTAATAATGCGATTGTATATGTTAGAATAACAACCGACCAGGCAGAGCCGATATTTGAGGTTATAGATTTTTGAATCAGTGTTTTTTTTGGAGATAAAGAAAATGAAAACAATCACAAATATACTGCTTGCAGCTCTCGTGTTGACATTTGCGGCCTGTGATCAGCAGCCGGCGCAGATTCATGTCAGAGAAGGAATAAGGAGTGATGATCTCGGCAATAATATTGTGACCCGCCCGGTAGTTCAATTCTTCAGCGCACTGATAGGAGAAGGTATTGAAATCGACCAAGCCATTTTGGCCAGAAACGATACCGGATTTCTTGAGCTTAATATCAACGGGCACAACCGCTCATACAATACCAAGCGGTTCAAGTATAAAATCGAATGGCTCGATGCAAACGGCTTGATGGTTCAAACTAAAACGAGCACGTGGCTGCCGGCCTCAGCAACCGGTAAATCTTCGTTCAGCCTTAAGGCGGTTGCGCCAAGAGTGGAAGCTGTAGATTTCAGAATGGACACTAAAAAGTGGGAGTAAATTATGAAAACAAGAATGTCAGTAATTATCACATTAGCAGGCCTTTTTATCGCAGGGTGCGGCGAACCGGAAACCGTAATGATAGACACTGCCAACGATGATGGTAAAGCAGTTATGGCTCTGGATTACCGGGATTTTGACCAGGCTGCCAGCGAAATGATTCAATCGATGATTAGTTCCGGCGCCCTTAAGAAGCCGGGCGGGGGCAGATATGTTGTAACGACTGCCAGAATCACCAACGATACCATGCAGCGAATCGATACCGACCAGTTGATGGCGAAGATTGAAGAAGAGCTTATGAACAGCGGACAGGTTGTAATGACCTCAGCGGTTGGAGGTCAGGGCGCTCCTGACGAGATGATTTACGAGATGCGAGATATCAGAGACTCGGCAACCGGAGAAGAATTCCAACAGGATACATTGGCAGGCAAAAGAACATTAGTTGCTCCAGAGTTGAGTTTCTCAGGGAAAATTCTCCAGAGAAATATTCGTTATGATAGTAACCGCCAGCAGGTCGAATATTATTTTCAACTTAGAGTGACAGACTTAACGACCGGCCTGAGATTCTGGCAGAAAGAATCCATTATCGGCAAACGGGGAAGTAACCGGTCTGTATCGTGGTAATAGTGTTACTTTGTTATATTGTCAAATATTAAGGTGGGAATAAAGATGAAAAAGTTATACATGCTCCTGCTTGTAGCGGTCATTGTCTGTCCGAAGGCGTTTTCCGCTCCTACAACTATCGTTCGCCAGACAAAGGGCCAGGGCGTTACGAGAGAACAAGCGATTAATAGTGCCTTATATCAGGCCGTAGCTCAGGCGAAAGGTATTGCGGTCAGTTCGGGAAGGTATAATTTAGGTTTTCAGTCAACTGGTATGGGATTCGACACACAAGATACGCGCAAGTCGATTGAAATTGATTCAGTGTCTGTCCAGGCGGACGGTTCAACCCGGCTGACTGATATTGCAGGCTGGGTCAAATCTTACGAAGTTATCGATGAACAAAAAGTCGATGACAGGACCTACGAAGTAACAATTAAGGCCTGGGTTTACGATTACGAAGATCCTGAACAGACCAACAGGCTTAAGCTTGCGGTAATGCCGATTCAGACGCTTTATGACTCCTATCGATTCGGCAACTACGTTCCTTCGGGGATTGAAATGTCTCTTAAGCTCTCCCAGCAGCTAAGCGCCGGTATTACTCAGACGAATAAATTCGCTGTTTTAGACAGGGAGTATATCAATGAATTTGCCCAGAACAGAAATATTCTTATCTCCGACGATTCGCCTATCGAGGAAAAAGCCAGGCTTGGTCAGGTCCTCGGCGCCGATTACATGATTGTAGGAACTATATCCAATGCTGGACTTAAAATAAAAGAAAGAGCATCCAGAGCTATCGGCCGGGCAATCAGAGAGTACGAAGTTGATTATGTTTTTGATTATCGTTTGATAGTAGCTCCAACGAGGCAGGTCAAATTGGCAGACACTGTTAATATTGCCCTTGAAGAAGACCAGGTCAGAGTGCTCGTTAAAAAATGGGAGCCTGAGGATCTGGATTACAGGGAAATGGTTGACAACCTTACAGCCAGAGTCGCCAAACAGGTTATCGATAGTATTATCGACAGGCTCTACCCGATACGAATCGCAAGCAAGCAAATAACAGGGCAGCTTATTATCAACCAGGGCGGAAAAAGAATCTCAAAGGGCTCTGTGCTGGATGTTTTTGTTCAGGGTGAAGAAATTATTGACGTCGATACAAAAGAATCCCTGGGCCTGACCGAAAGCCATATCGCAACAATCGAGATTGAAAAAGTAACACCGACAATGTCTTATGCCCGGCTTTTAAAAGGAGACCTCGATAAGATTTCTGTCGGTTTGATTTGCAGGCTTAAAAAGGTCGGTTTTGAAATGCCCGAACGCGGTAAGAGCAATATCAGGAGAACTCCTCAAGGTGGAGTAAAGCTACCTTTTGACTAATCCAATAAGTTTCTTAATCGTCTTTCGGGCCGTTTTTTCTAATATCATCGAAAAAAGGCGTTTCTTTTTGCTCAACACATGCGGCAGCGTAAAGATACATTGCGGCCGACCAGCTCTGCCAGTCCTGTCCCTGAGGCGTTCCGTCCTGTGCCCGTATCCATTCGTTAAATCCGAATTCCACATCAGCTTTACGGGCCGGGCGGACAAGCTCGGTTAAAGCAAGAAGCTTTTTCTCAGCGAGGCCAAATCTTTTGGCAGCCACCAGGGCTGCTATATGGAAGCCGCAAATGAAAGGCCAAATGCCGCCATTGTGATATTCACCCGGCTGGTTGTACTTTTCATTACGCGGTATCCAATCGGGATCATCCGGTCTGACGTACGGGAAGAAATTCGGCGACAAATCAACCGCCAACTCTTCGTTTTGCCTTAAGGCTTCGCACTCCTTTTCTATCCACAATAACAGTTTCCGTGCTCTGGACGGTGATGCTATACCGGAAAGAATCGCAAGGCTGTTTCCCAAAAGGTCGAAACGCTCACTACGATATACTTTATACGACCACATAGCATAATAAGGTTTATACCTGAGAAGAAGGCCTTCATGTACGTGCCGGTGTTGTCTGTCACCTGTGACCGTAAAGTGCTCCATTGACTGCTTAACCTTTACCGCCCGTTCGTATTGGCCGAAAAGGCAAAGATAAGTATAGACGATGGTGTTGACAAACAGCCCATATCCCAAAACCCATTGTTCGTCACGCCAGTCACTGGTGGGTAGTTGAGCTACGAGATATCGGTCTGTTGGACTTCGATATCTCATCCAGGTCAAAGCCTTTTGAACAGCCGGCTCAAGAAAGTCATCCTCCTTCATAACTTTTCGGTAAATCCCGACAGACATTAGAAAAAGGGGCGTAGTGTCGCTCGCACCTCTATCCTCAGGATCATGAGCCAAAGATGGAATATGACCTAACTCTGATTGATTTTTAGCTAACGCCTCCAGAACCCTTCGCAGCGACTTAAGCAGTCTTTCGTTCTGCGTGGTCAATACCCCAAGCGAGCATATCATCATGTCCCTGGTATATGGTTCAGGATATGCCCACCCAGCGGTTCTGGGCAAATTCCGATAAGCACCGTGATTATTATGCAGCAAGACCTGCAGGGCGGCTTCTTTGGCTTTTCCGATAAGCTCTTTTTGAGGTTTATTCATGTTATGATATACCTAAACGTTTGGAAATAATTTTAACAAATCTTTGAGCTATCACTCGATAGTCAAAGTGCTCGACAACATGTTTCCTTCCTGCTTTTCCCATTTTTTCTCTTAAGTCGGCATTTTCCATCAAATCCATAAGGTAATTCGCTATGTCATTAACACTTGCCCGGTAATCAACTACCCTTGGTCTTTTGAAGACATGCTTGTGGCCATCCTCATATCCGGATTCATCTCCGAGCATTGCCTCTCGAAGCCGAATCTCCTGTGCTACTCCCGCGAGGAAAGCTGTTTTGCCTTGTATCATCGTATCCAGCATCCCCATTGCTTTTATTCCTACTACGGGCTTTTCACACGCGTTGGCTTCTACCTGAATCATCCCGAAACCTTCCAGGCGTGACGGTGCAGCATAAATATCACACGCGGCTATAAGATACGGCATGAAGTTTCTCGATACCCTGCTTGCCGTATAAACTACATTCTTTTCTATTCCCAGATGAGTTGCTAATTGAATATCTGCCAGATTTTGCTGGTCTGTTCGAGGCTGGGGCCAGACCTTACAGACATATTTCCAGTCGGGTGCTTTGGTATCGTTTATTGCCATAGCCTGCATAACTTCCTGAGCACCCTTGGATGCGGCATCACCGCCAACAGTAAGAATCATAATTTGGTCTTCAGCTACTCCTAATGCCTCACGAACCGCGGCCACCTTCGGATCGCTTTTTGAGCGTGGTATGAAAGAGTCCGTATCACACCCAACGTGTAAAACTTCGATGTTCTTGCCACTAAGACCATCCCGCATATAGACTTTTTTAACCCATTTCGATGTTACAAGTATTAACGGTAAATCTTCGAGAATTTCGCGATAGTTCGCTATATAACCGTCAGCAACGAGCCATGGCACCGCCGTTACTCCGTATCTTTGCGGATGGAGAACCAAATGAGGTGTGTGTCCCCAGTAGCCGACTCCTACGACAACATCAGGTTCAAACCATCGATAATACCATTCTTTTTCCTGTGCCGACTCAAAGTTAACTGAATGTACGTCAATTCCCATCTCTTCCAGTCCTCTATGCAGCAACTGCCCCTGGGTCGCAAGACCTGCAGGCGAGGCCGGATAATCGTACAGCAGTAAGACTTTCATTTTCAAATTCCTTTCTCTGTATTTAACAGACCAGCTTTAAAGAGCCAAAACGCCTCTTCTCTTGGGGTTGTTTTAGCCTCAAAGCTGTTTTTATTAAAACCGTAAATCCCGGTTATGATATCATACTTTTTTCGCCAAGTCTCTTCATTTAAACCAATCAGTAAATCCGCATCCTTAATTGCACGCGGAAGATATTTGCGATCACTGTCTTCATAGGCGAATGTCCATAGTTCATCGGAGAGTAACCTGTCACTTTTCCATAATGCCAAGACCGCTTTAGCCGTCTCTTCGTGCCTAAGATGTCTGGTATATTCACCAGAGGGACTGTGTGTAATAATGAGATCGAACCTGTTCGAAGGTAATAACTCTGCTATCGTTCTTTGCACCTCGTTATTATCCAACGGCGTTTGTTCCGGGCCGTCATCAAGGTCGGCCATGAAACCCTCGGCGCCGAACTTTTCAAGGGCTTTGAAAAACTTTGGAGCGCGGTCCGTGTCACTTTTTCGACAGAGCGTTACGACGGTCCATTTGACCTGTGGATTCATCAGCATTAAACCGCCGACCCACAATGTTTCATCGTCCGGATGCGCTACTATTACAGCACAATTATTGTAATTCCGCATGTGTTTATGTGATTTGGTTTTAGTCATGGCTAAAGTCCGACAAGTAACAGGATTACATCCAATATAAATAACAGGACGATTGTTGTTTCAAGTAATACCATCCAGAAATTTACCCAATCCTGCTGGAGTAACTGGTAAAGGTCGCCAAGGGTTTTAAGTTTCTCGCGTATAACCCGGTACCAATCGGTTAGATGGAAACGATTAGACAGGCTGGTGTATATTCTTGCCAAATGCCAATCTCCGAAAAATTTCGTTATATTCGATAATTCATCGCTAAACCTGGCAAGATCAACGCGATTCTCACGGAGACTTCGATGTATCTCCCGGCTGACTTTTACCCTGCGCTTTGTTAAGTCACGATAAGCTTTCTCTAACGAACCATCCAAAAGGCGGTCATACGCCGAAAGTTCGACCAACTGAACATTGGCTACTTCCATGATATGCAAAATGTCATCAAGACTGTCTTTTTCACCAATAACCAAAGCTGCATCCCAGTCTATCACTACCAAGTCGTGGGAGTAATATGTCAGGTATTGCCCGGTTGATTCTTTTGTTTCCTGTTCGGACAAATCGGCGGTATTGGCTTCTTCGGTTAAAAGTCCGGCAACTTCACGCCTATTTATTTTCAGCCAGTCTTCAGCCTGAGTTCTTGAACAACCATCGTTATGAGGTAAATCGTATAAACAGAAAACTGTATAGTTTTCTATCTGGGTAAGATGCGATACCGGTTGTAAACAATAAGGCTTTAACTCCTGTTTGGCCTGTTCGGCTAACTGCATAACTTCATCTTCGATACTGCTCTGAGTAAATTTAAGCTCGTGATAACCAACTAAATCGACGATTTTGTCAACCTTGAACGGTACGCGAATTTGGATACTGACAGCTCCGACATTGAACACCTTAATACTTCGCTGAATCCAGACGGCTTCGCTGTTGATATGGCGGAGTTCTAAGGGTAGCATTGCCATTTGAGGCTGATAGAAAAAAAGCTGCCTGGGGCTGCGTTTGCTTGGACCAATGGAATAATTTTGTAACGATTGCCCAAGAAGCTCGGTGACCGGCCGGCGTTTCATATCGTATGCTATATCAAATGCGTAGATATATACGACCTCGCCACAATACATAAGGTCCTTCTGATTATCGTCAACAGAATTATATTTCTGTTCATTTTCCATGACGGTTTCTTTTTTCTACTGTATCTTAATGTTAGATCCGCTCGGCTTTCCCGCCAACTTTAGCGATTACTCTGGTCGGGGCAATTCAGAACAAAATCGACCAATTCATTAAAATCAGCGGCCGCGAGACAAATACGTGAATCGGCTGCACCATAATAAATAAAAACCGTGTCTTTCTTTTTTATCCATCCACATGGAAATACAACGTCATCGACATCACCCTCACGTTCATAATGAGCTTTGGGGCCGAAAATCCATTCGTCGGTACGTCGAATGACCCTGGCGGGATTTTCCAGGTCAAGCAGCGCAAGCCCTAATCTGTAGATCGATCCGGAAGCGGTTGTTCTTACGCCGTGATATAGAATAAGCCAGCCCTCTTTGGACTGCATAGGCGGTGCGCATAAACCAATCTTATTCGCATCCCACCATGCGCCCTCTCTGGCTTGTATTATCTCCTGATGGTCTCCCCAGTGTTTAAGGTTGGGGGAAAAGGATAACCATATATGGGCTCCGAGCATAGCAGACTTAGGGACCGGTCTATGCAGCATTGCCCAAAGGCCTTTGAACTTAACAGGGAAAAGAGCCGCGTCTTTATCTTCAGGAGTCATCACCGGCCCCATCCGTTCAAAAGACTTGAAATCGCTGGTCATTGCCAGGGATACAAGAGGCCCGCCCTTCGAATAGGCCGTATAACAGATAGCCCATTTATTCAATTCTTCAAGCCAGGTTATACGCGGATCTTCTATTCCCCAAAGTTCTTCAGGATATTTTTCAGGTTCAGGTTTTAAGAAAGGCGTCTTTTCGATTTGCCAGTTATTAATTCCGTCATCACTTCGAGCCACAGTCAAATGCGACATACCTCTGAAATCTTCAACCCTCGCCAGTAATAATGTTTTGCCGTTTACCTCTGCAGCGGCTGCATTAAACACTGAATTTGCTTTGTAAGGCCAGTCTTCGACCGTAAGTATAGGATTGCCGGGATGCCTTCGAAAAAGCTCATATTCTGAGTTCTGTTTCATCATTTTCCTTTTTTTATAGTTTTTCCTTATCTATTGTTAAATAAACCCTATTATTAAAAAGCGGCTGCTTTTCCATGGTCGATATAATTAATATCACATTACAATCGGCTTTTACGAGATAAAGACGTGAACCGGGTTCATTATAATACAAAAAATATTTTTATTTGTTCACCTGGCGGCGGAAAGAAAAGCCTCTATGTTTTCTGTTGGAACATCCGGAGGCATACCGCCACCGCATGAGAGGATAATCCGGCTCTTGTCGCTTACCGATTCAAATTCCTTTGTGATGCTGCTGCGTACATCCTCGGGTGTACCTGCTGCAAGGACATCTCGTGTGGGGATGTTTCCGAGCAAAGTAACAGCGTTATTAGTAAGCTCTTTCATCTTAGCGAGGGAGTGCTGGAAGCTGAAATTGAAGAGATTCACGCCGATTTCATGAAGATATGGTGCGCAAACAAGGCCGGCGGCATCGTTGTGGAAGAATTTCACATTGACATCAAGCGACTGGAAAATGCGTTTCAGATACGGCATGGCCGCCTCTTTGAAGTCTTCTTCGCCTAAGAAGCCTACGATATCATCGAGAATAAAAATACCATCGATTGAAGGGAAGGTCTCGAACTGAAGATTGAGCCAATCGATTATGAAATCTGTTACAATATTGAGCAGCTTTTTTGTTTCGTCGGGATCGGTTCGGATGGCCATAAGGAATTCGGTACTGCCGGCCAGGAACGAAACCACGTTCAACGGCCCACGTGCAACAGCGAACCTAATATTGTGACCTTCCTGCTCAATTTGGCTTTGGTAGTGCTTTAGCCGGTTGAGAACAAACGGCATCAGTCCGTCAGTTTTAGGATTCGGTTTGCTGAGCGAGTTTACCTGTTTAATATCGGTTATAGTTTTGTCTGCGTAGGGAAACTCGTTTTCCTGCCAGGAGCATTTCGCACCAAAAGCAGACGGCTCCGTGCACATTCCAAACTCGGACCAGAATCCGGGTAAAAACATTATGTCGGGAAACTTTTGTATTGCCTTGAGATTTGCATCGAACCACATTTGCTCGCTGGTATAATAATCGAGGATGGACATACCCGCCCAGCCCGGAAGCCAGGGGCTGTCGATAATAAAACCCACTGGCAACGGCTCGAATATTTCGCCATTGATTACGGCCAGTAATTTTTCCCATTGTTCAGTTGTCATGCTGTGTTTGGTTTTTTACGAACAAAATGCACGACGAGGCAAAGAACGATAAAGCCGACGAGTAATCCGATTCCTTTCCACTGCAATTTCGACCAGAGGCTCCAGACGCTTCCGAATGCGGCCGCACCGGCTGCCAGTGCCATAAGGACATTCCAGAGGATGCGTTTGGCACCGATAGGCATATTTTCGCCGAGGAAACTTTTCTGGTTCATAAGCAGGAAGAAAGCGAAATATGCGATAGGCAGCAGGACCATTGCAAAGACTGACGTCGGTACTGCCAGATATGGTGCTGCGTCTTTCCAGAAGAACGGTCCGAGCGCCCCGACCGATACCATCAGGCTTCCCAATCTCTGGATCCAGCCCCTCGGCGGTCTTCCCAAAAGCTCGCATAGGCAAAGGCCATTTATTGTCATCAGCATCGTTGCCGCACTCATTGCCATTCCAATAACTCCCAAGCCGAACACATACTGGGCTATAACAGGTCCTGTAAGCGGAGTAAGGGTATCGGCCAGGTTGGAGGCGTCGCGTTTGACGAGAATAGCGGCCATTCTTTTGTCGGCCCAGGGCAGAGCCTGTGACTTCTGCTGCACCTGTTCCGGAGTGAGTTTGGCGAATTCCTCGGCGCCAATTTCATGTTTAAGTCTGCTTGCAAGAATTCCCTTATAGGGGCCGACAAGGTTTCCGGCCGGCTCAGCAGTTATCTGGCCTCCCGGCTCGTCGGCGACAAAACCTTCCGCCGGCTGACCATGAAATTGACTGCTCGAAGCTATCACTACACATCCTGTTGCGATAATAAACGGGATGAACAGGCCGGTTGAAAGGTCGAAAATAGCCAAGCCACGGAAATATTTGTCCCAGCCCTTTCGCAGCATTGAGTATGGCAACAGGAATGTCATGTTAATACCTACCGCCGTTGCAGCGGCGCTTATCATCACATCACGCTGCTGTCCTACAATCATATTAGTCCAGAAAGACTGGAACTGTTCGGACACTTTTTCGATATGAGGCATTATATAATCCGTCGGCTTGACGAACAGGCTCAGGTCGGGAACCAGGCCGCTGAGGATTTCGCCCCAGCGAATCTTTCCTTCTATGCTGAGCTTGATGACGACGCCGAGGAAGCATAGCACAATCATGCTGACGATTGTCTTAATCAGAATCTCGAATACCTTCGTACCTTTGCCGCCGGCACCATAGGTCAAAGTAAATGTAAGACAGAATGCGAGGAAAATTGCGCCGGCGATCATTTTACTGGGTACTTCCGCCATAGTGGCCGGGCCGAGCAGACCGGGCAGGATGTTCTGGCGCAGTGCTGCGGTTCCCAGGGCGAACTGTGGAAGTGACCATACGAGGTTTGCCATCATCGAGGCAATCAGCCAGCCCCAGCCTAATACCGGGCTAACATGGTTGTTAATTGCATGCAATGGTCGCTCTCCAGCCGAGAGTGTTACATAAGCGATGGCGCTCATCATAATAATGCCTAAAATCATCGCCAGCGGCTGGAGCCACATAAAACTGAAGCCAACCAGCACACCCAGATACAAACTGGACGACAGCGAGCCGCCGCCTAAGGTGATACCGCTCTGCAGCCAGCCGGGGCCGGATAATCTGATGTATGTCTTAAAAACAGCTCCCCTGCCTTTACGCTGGGAATCCAATATCAATTGGCGGTCCTTTTCGATGCGCGGATTCATGTGCATTACCTGCTGGGCCTGAGGCTGCGGAGTGCTCAGGGGGCTTTGTTCAGTTCCGTTTTCCGACATATGCTTACTCTCCTGTATTAAACATTCCTACCTGTATTCTTAGACAGAATATATTCTTTTGTTTTTAAGACTGCTTGAGGGTCTGTTTCAAACGGCAGACATCCCGTCCCAATGCAAACTTTTTCTCTATTGTTGGCCAGTTCGAATATTCTGTCAACTTCCTTTTCTACATCTGAGAAATTTTTTGAGCTCATTGGTCTCGGATCCATATTGATTCTGACCATCACGTCGGGATATTCCTGCATTATGTCCATAAACAGTTTTTGGTCTGTTCCTGCCGGACAACAGACATATCCGGTTCCTGTTTGGAGAATCGAATCAAGGATAGGAGCTGTGTCACCACCCATAATGCAGGGGACAGGATGGCCGACAACCGCCTCGGTCTTTTTCATAGTTTCTTTGAGTGCGTCAAATTCGATTTTTTTGAAGTCCTGAGGCGACAATAATGGAGGAGTTGCCGCCGATTCAAAGAATGCGATATCCAGACCCCGGCGAACGACTTCCTTGCAAAACTCTACCTGCCCGGTTACGAGGTGACTTAGCATGCGGGCAACCATGTCAGGGCAGGTCATAATCTCACACAGCAGGTTCTCAAATCCCATTAAATTTGTTGCCAGTGAGAACGGCCCGCTCAATGGTATCCTGACATCCGCCTCGGGATATTCATCGACAATTCGCTGGGCGGCTTCTATGGCCATCGGGACACGACCATCGGTTTTTGGATTAAACGGCTCCAGATTCATTAGTTCTTTTGATGTTGAATATGGATGCCTGACAATGGCGGGAACGCCAGTACCGGCGGGCTTGTCAACGGGTGCGCCGTACGCTTCGGCTTCAAGATTGTAAATGTCTATACCCACCACGATAGGGCGATGATTGTAGAGACGAAACGTTTCAATGTGAGCTTGTGAAAGCAGCCGGCCGTTGCGCGAAACTTCCCAGGGTGATTTGCTAATGACTCTGGCGGCGTGTTCATATACTGAAGGACAGAACTGCACGTGCGTTGGTTCCTTTCCTTATACACATTAAAGCGTTAAAGTTTGTTTCGGCGTTCAATCTCCCGAATAACCGCTGAGTTGTCTAAATCTCCGTCACCTGCTTCGATTGCCTTGTTCAGAACATCCAAGTGTGCCTTCGATAAAGGCAATTGCTGGCCGAGCTGTTCTGAGTACTTGAGGATAATCGAAACGTCTTTATAGTGCTGGCGAAGTCTGGCCTGTGGTTGAAAGTCTCTATCTAACATCTTTTTGCCCTTGACGTCCATAGCGGCTGAGTAGGCGGGTGTAACTTTTAGCAGTTCAAGAAAGGCCTTCGGATTTAGGCCTAATTTGCCTGCAAATACAAGCCCTTCAGCTAAAGCCAGCCGGTTCAGGCCAAGAATTAAATTGCTTGCAAGCTTTGCACGGGAGCCGTTTCCCGAAACACCTAAGTAAAATATCTTCGCAGCGAGCGTTTGAAAAAGATCCAAACACTTTTCATACGCAGTTTTGTCGCCACCGACCATGAACGTTATATCTTTATTTCTGACTTGTTGACTGGAACCGGAAAAAGGGGCGTCCAGAAAGTAAATATCCTTTTCTTTGAGTCGGTGTGCCAATGCCGCTGTTTCATCGGGATCACCGGTGGTTGTGTCAATTATATATTTCGGAAGTTTCTTTGAATCCAAAATGCCATCGGGTCCTTCCGTGACTTTCAATACCACTTCCGTATTCGGGAGCGAAAGTATAACTCGGTCTGTTTGTTCGGTCACCTGGACAGGGTTATCGACGATTTTTCCACCCAACTGTTCAAGGTGTTTGCACTTTGCCGGCTCAATGTCGAAACCGACAACATCGAACTGCTCGGCAAGCAGGCATTCTGCCATCGAGGTGCCGACGAGACCAAGACCAATAAGTCCGATTGTAGAAGTCACTCTATTGCCCATTTGTTTTATTTAAGTATCACGAGCATCACAAGGACACAAGCCAGGCAGATTCCTAATGTTATCAAAAAACCAACCCATGACTGGCGTGATGGCTTAACGATAAAAAGTCCGCTGCCGGTTAGTAAGCGCTTTTGTTTTGGGACGGCCTCGTCGAGAGGCAACGCCAGCTTATCCTCCTGGCCGATAGGGACATAAATCTTCGTGAAGAATTTTTCTATTGTCTCTCGGTTTGGTGGTTTTGTTATAAGGCTGCCGATTACGCCTGCAAGTACACCAACAACGATTGGAACGCCGATGGTAATATCCCTGCTGGAATTGAGATAATAACGGCTGACCAGGAAAGTGCCCGAAGCCAGAATCGTACTGGAAAACATCCCTGTTGCATTCATGCGAGGCCAGAGAATTCCCATCGCGGTTGAGATGCCTACCAGGCTAAGGATATTGAAATAATCGAGTATTGCTTTAACGAGACTGCTTCTCATTAGAATTGCCGCAACAAGCGCTGAAAAAGCGATAAAAACACCGATGATGCGGGTCACATGCACCAACCGCCTCTCGTCGGCATTGGGATTTATGAAAACGCGATATATGTTTTGAGAGAAAAGCCCCGCGACTGTCACCTGAACAGCATCACCGGATGACATCGCTGCCGCCATAACACATGCGAGCATTATGCCCTGAAGTCCAGGGCTAAGTAAGCTGCGGATCGAATCTCCAAAGGCGGCATCTTTATTTATCTCCGAACCCGTGTTGAGCAGGTATGCCAGCCAGCACAAACCAAGCACGCACCAGCCGATTGTGCAAACGCGTTTAAGAATATTGCCGTATGTAAAGCCAATTCGCCCTTCCCATTCGGTCTTGCCCGCCGCACATACACTCATCAGGTGCGGAAACGCCAGTGCCGTCAGTGGGGCATTGATAGTAAGTAAAAGGACCGTAAGTAAGCTGAAATGTTTAGAATCAAATAGTGTCAGATAGGTATTTTCCTGCGCTGCTAATGTCGCCCGCATACCAGCCAGACCGTCCACCCGACCGAGTGCAATAGGAATGGCGATAAAAGACAGGGCAATAATCATTAAGCCCTGAATCATATCTGTGCGGATGGCCGCGATTATACCGCCCCAGTAGCTGTATATTATGAATACCACCGTAGTGACAAATAAGATTCCGAAAAACCACATATCACTATTCTGTACAGTGGCTTTGCCCATCACACCTTGAACAGTGCGGGTTGTAGCAAGCATAACGCCAGCTAAGAATACAATCATCCCGACCGATGCTACTATAATGTACAGCACACTGGCAGACCTTCCGAAACGTTCTCGAAAAAAGTCAGCCATAGTCAGGCACCGCATCCGCCGGATTATCGGCGCGATAATCCAGTAGAAGGGCGTCCCGAACAGCCACATCCACGAAACCCAGATACCGGAGGCCCCGCTTACGACGCCCTGGCTCATTACTCCCGCCACATTGCCAGGGTGTGTTCCGGCGCCGAATGCGTGCATAACCATCATCGGCCAGCCGAACTGGCGATTGCCCAGAAGGTAACCTTCCTGGTTGTGAATACCCTTCTTGCTCCACCAGCCCATCATGAGCATCCCGGCGAAATATAATACGAGCACAATCCAGATTGCGTAATGTAAACCAAGAAACTCCATAGCTACTCCTTATCCGTAGTTAGTAACTTGTTAGAACGTTTGAATGGGAACTTCTGTCCCGGTTTTTTCAGCCGAGATATAAGCACTATATATTGTCGAGATGCAGTCGGCGGCCAGTTTGCTGGTGCTTTCTAAGGTGTCACCGTATGCGATGGTCCTGTAGAAGGCTTCCATTTCCTGTGGATAGCCTGTGAACCAGTCCTCATCGGGCGAAGGATTCGACCAGCCCTGTTTGGTGCCTGTTTTTTCCACTGTGTAAATATCGGCAAAATAAGATTCGACCGGGTTGTAAGTTGCCATAGCTGTGTTCGGATTGATATTGCAGATTGTTCTGTGGTTGTTCGCCGAGACTTCGAGCCAGTTGTGAATACCTCCTAAGACAATATCAGAGGCGAAGATATCGGCGATAGTGCCGTCTTCAAAGATAACATGCATTAAAGAAAAGTCATCGATATCGTGGTAGTCGCAGCGGATATGGCCTTTGTCCTCGAATTTGTCCAGACGGGTCAGAGCGGCTGTGCGGGCGGAAACTGCTTTCGGGCGTATCGGTTTGCCGCTGCGTGCGTTTCCTTCAACACATTTCAGATAAAGCGCCCCGGTCAGCGGGTGACATCCTTTACCTATCATAACACCGCCACCGGAAAATTTCCAATAGGCATAAGTCGTTGCGTGTGAGCCGGAGTGCGCTTCTTCGCCATGCATCCAGAGAATCTGCGCACCGGTTTTTTCAATAATCTCCCGTTCCTTTTGAATAGACGGTGCATAAATCCAGTTCTCGGCGTAAAGTATCCGGCCTTTACTCTTCTTTTCTGCATCGAGCATGCGCTTGATACTCGCAAGGGAATGGTCAAGTGCATCCTGCTTTGGGAAAGTATCACCGTTGAAGTCCTCCAAGCCGTCACCGAAGTAGCCGGTGAGCGGTTTTTCCACGATGGCGAACTTGTCCTTCTCAAGGGCGGCCACCGCAATAGATTCATGGACTACCGGCGGGGTACAGACATGGATGACATCGACGTTGTCGATTAGCTTTTCCATGCTGTCATAAGCGGTAATGTCACGTTTAGCCGCGTAGGATTTCGCCTGCTCGGTGTCAGTTGCGAATACACCTTCGACCTCCACGTTGGTGTCGTGGACTTTTTTCAAACATTCAAAATGAAATGTTGCCGCAAAGCCGGCGCCGATAATGCCTGTACGAATAGTTTTCTTTTTCATCTCAAAAATCCTTTTATAAATAAATACGATATTATTTGCTTACAAATTCAACAATCACTCTCTTATATCTGGTCAGTGACGGATTGCCGTTATCGGTGACTTCACATATTATATGAACCGTCTGCCCCGGCTTTGCATTATTGGCAGCGATAAAAGAAGCCTGCTGCTTATTATTGTTCTTTATTTTTAATAAGCCCGGATATGAGCCCGGCTCTTTATATTGCCACCACCGATAGGTTAACTTATCACCGTCGGGATCCGTAGTTCCTTTAGCGCTTAAGTTTACTTGTTGGACGGCCTTTACTTTCATGTCCGACTCATGGTCAAGTTTTACTACAGGCGGATGATTGGCCTGGTCGAAAGGTTTTAGACACCAGTCCATACGGGCGGCGAAATCATTTTGGAACGCCCGGCGCCAGCGAAATAAGCCGGTGTAGGTACTGTTATATGTCTTTGACTTATATTGCCAGCTATCAGACGCCTCGGTGTACATTTTATAATCGCGGAATTTTTTTTGCGATTCTCTATTTTTTTGTGAAAAGGAATCCGGATTCTTTGTTTTTATGGAATTAAACCTGCCGCCCCAACTGCCTTGCGTAATTTCTTCCGGATTGTTCAGGCCGATAGGCAGCAGATATAAAAACGCCGGCGTGTCACCTTCATATTTCCACTTGCGCTCAGGATAAAGTTTGCCGAGCGGCCCGTGATTTTGGATATTATTTGCCACCCATTCGGTTGTAAAGGTTTCCAGGTTCGGCCCGGTGACGTGTGGAGGAAAAGGCCGGGCAATCCTTACTGATATTGCCTGAAACATATCCACACTGCGAAGCCAGAAAATATCGGGGAAATTATGACATATCCAGGCGCCGGAATCATCCTGACCTCCGATATCATAAACACGTATTTTGGCGATAAACGCATCGGTCTGCTCCTTGCTGCGGCTATGGGAAACGTCCCACAATGCCTGCGCCAGGTCGGTCGGTGCGCCCCAGACATTTATCCATATCGGCCGGTCATCTTTCTTATCTACGATAGATATTATGTGCTGCGAACCTTCGGTGCTTTTGCCATTGCCGACACTTGACATGTTTCTTTCCTTGACTCCATTTTTAACCAGACTCAAGAGGTAATCAGCCGATGGGTAATCCTCAGCGTGCTTAATCAGGTTCGGTCGGACTTTCCGATAAGCTTCGATTCTCATACGAATTTCTTCAGGATTGATTCGAGAACGAGTTGAGGTGGCAATCAGACCTTCAAGGTCGAATTCATTGGCATAAAGCAGCAGCCGTATCATCGACTGCTGATCATCAGGATCTCCGCCAATGTCGGTCAGAACGAGCAATCTGTGTTTGCGCTTATTTTGCTTTGCAAAGTCATCGGAGGAATTGGATTTTGCCCATGCTGTTGATGTAGTGACAAGAGCTGTCGAAAATACCAGAAGCAATAATTTGACCCACCAGGGGTGGACTCTATTTAGGCGCATTTGCCTTGTATTCCTCCTATTCTTTTTCAGGTTTCATTAAAATATTTAGAAGCTGGGTTCGCAAAAGTTCCTGCTACCCAGTCGCCAAATCGAACGGTGAAACATAATCACCATGTTTGTCGCGCAGGTCATTCAGGCGCTTGCGAGTATCTTCCAGGGTGTCATATACAATCTGCGGGCTTCCTGGAACGTTTTCTTTATGATACTTCTCAACGCGATCTATCTTGGCCAGGTTTTCGGGTACTCTAATAGTAAATTGACTGATATAATCTTCTTTCGAGTACTCTTTATCAAGGACCTGCTTGAACAGCTTTACGAGGTCTTCGTAGCAGGGTATCCGGCCTGTCGGACATGTAATCGCTTCTACATCGCCGTGTACGCGAAGCTCCATCCATTTCACCCAGATGTGCTTATCACGAACACCGTTTACAAAATTGCCTTCCTTGTCTCTCAGGAAATAATTCACACCGAACACCAACGGCGGCTTCTTTATATCATTGACAAAGTCCACGTTATTCTGAATATACTTGCCGAGAGGAATCGCCAGAAAGTCCTGAATACTCATCAGGTTGATTTCCATTACACCTTCTTCACCGATAATCGCAAAAGTGGTTTCCGTCTCGAGTGAAGCGCCATACGAAACGATACCATGCGCCCAGTTAAAACTCTGCTGAACCGGTACGGACGCCTTGGGATCTCGTCCACCGTACATTAAGCCTCCGAGAACAACACCGTCAGGGTTATCCAGCTCTGGGTCGCAATTGGCCAACGCCTTCAATGACACTGCATATCTTGCGTTCTTATGGGCCGGCGGTATCTCTTTTCCCTTTGCGTCTTTCTTTCCTTTGAACCATTCGCCGGAGAAATTGACACCTTTATCCGGAATATCTTCTCCCATTCCAAGCCAGTAAGGCTTTTTATCAGCGACCAGAATATTCGAAATAATCACCTCGCCGGGATTATGCAGCACGTCCCAAATATTAGGGTCGTCCTTGGCATTGACATTTTGGATAATACCGAAGATTCCAGCTTCGGTGTTTACCGCTCGGAACTCGCCGTTTATGTTCCTGAAATATGCAATATCGTCACCCAATATAGTCTCACCCGGCAACATGGCTGTCGAGGTTTTGCCGCACGCGCTGGGAAAAGCACCGGCCAGATAGGTCTTTCGTCCTCCGGGGCCGTGAACACCCGATATGAACATATGCTCAGCCAGCCAGCCCTCGCGGTCTGCTCTGCGAATCGTAAGCCTCAAAGCAAGCTTCTTAAGCCCCATTGTATTACCGCCGTATTGTGTATTGACGCTGTACATCGTGTCTGTTGTGTAATCCATATATACACGCTTGTTTTCCACATCAACGCTGACCAGATCATCGCTCATTTCACCTGCTGAATGCAGAAAACAGAATACGTTGTCATCCCTTCCAATTTTGCAGCACTGCTCATAGGCGGTGCGGTAAAGCAAATCCTCGCTGTGCGCTACATACCATGAGTCTGTCCCCTGAATGCATGGGATGCTGAATACCGAATCCCTCGGCCCTAACGTTAAAAATCGCAGAATCAGCGTCCTGTCCTTCATCGAATCTTTCAAAAGACCTCGCACCTCAGCAAGCCCTTCTTTGTGTTCTATCTGATTCAGTGCCTTGCTCAGAGTCTCGGTTTTAGGCACCAGATACTTTGTAATCTCTCTGTCCCGGCCCTGGTCATTAATACCGTCGAAGTGATATGTGTGTCCGCTTGTTTCCAAAGGCTTTTCTTCCCCGCTTTTAACGGCCATTTCACGAACATAGCTTATATCCTTATCAGAATCTGTGCAGACAAAAACTGTCTCAGGATTAGTCAGCTCTATGGCATCAGCGACAAATTCGTGGATTTTAGCATTATTAACGGCCATGAGCTTGTCGTAGCTTTCGGCGGTCAGTTTTTCCTTCAGTAATTCCTTCACATTAGACATTTTTAATTTCCACCCTTAAATTAAGTAAATTCTGGTTCAAAATAGCCTTGAGATTGTACCTGCCGAGCCGTCTAAGGTCAATATGTTTTCCAGAAAGTGCGATTTTTATTTTTGTATGATCCTGCTTTATAATACTAAAAACGCCCGTGAAATTGCGCATAAGAGTGGCCGGGCCCAAAAAGCCCGACCTTGATTGTCGTTGTTTATTGCTGGGCTGCGGCGTACATGCAACGAGGTGGAGAATTAAACTAAAGAATCAGTTAAGATACCGCATTAGCACTAAAGTCGCTTCCTGGCGAAAAGTCAACACTTCACGCAGTTCCTGCTGTGCCTTAGCCAATTGCTCGCTGGCTTCTTTTCTTATTTCACGCAGAGCTTCAACTTTTTGTTCTATTTCTTCTTGGTTTGAATCTTTATCTTCCAGAAACAAAAGAAGCTCTTCACAGGTTCTTTCGCCTTTGGTCAGCTCACCGGGGGCCTTTTTTTCCCATGATTTGGACCATTTCCAGCCTTCTTCGACCTTGGGCTTGGGGGCTGTTTGTTGATTGTTTAGGCCGCCGGAACCGCGAGACCTCCTAAAAGAGGCTGGTGTAATGCTTACTCTCGCTTGCTTGGATAGGTATTCAACCTTGTCAAATCTCGGCTTTATAACCTTCCATTGCCGTTCAGTCGCCAGCAGCGCCTGCTTCATTGATTTGTCTGCTTTCTTAGCGGATTCAATTCGCATTTGTTTATCCAGTTGTTCAATTCTCTTTTTGTTCTGCATTTCCCATTGTTGTCTGCGCTGCTCGGTTCTCCTTTGCCACTGCTCAGTCCAACTGTCCGGCTCAGTTGCTTTTCCTGCATTTTCAGGTTCCTGAGTCTGAGACAGAGTTTGACCTGCAAATACAACTATCGAAAGGCATATAAAAAATCGTATTATCATTTTTCGCGTTGACATCGTTAGCTCCTTTAATCAACTGTAATGCGAATTCAGTAAAGTTCTCGCATCATTATTAACGTCGCTTCCTGACGGTACGTCAGCACCTCACGCAGTTCCT
>JAVVFI010000319.1:0-6633 GCA_032250555.1 Sedimentisphaerales bacterium | reverse complement strand
GTTAATCTCAAGTTTTTCTTTCTTACGCTTCTTATTTTCCGGGTCATAATACTCGAAAACACACCGGCCTCTACCCAATATTGACACCGCGTTTTGTGAACGGGCTTTCAAAACTGATAATGCCTCTGTTGCAGATTCTTTACCCGGTATGAGCTCAGGAGGTTTTGGCGGCTCAATTACACAGCCGGCAAAAAATAGCACTCCTACTGCAAAACAAAAAAATAGATACAGATTGTAATGTTGTTTATCCATTCTCTATAACATCCGTGTGCAAAATTTGGCCTATTTGTGATGATAACTGACTTACTTGCTCTTCATCGAGATGAGGATTTATTACCTCGACCCGATTACCGGCGGACTTATCACCAACTATTCTCAAACACCAGATTTCTTTGCCGTCTTCATCTCTTGTCGCATCATATTTCAGCAGCCTTTTACGCATTAAAATTAACGCCAGGACAAATCGAAAGTTTACTTTCTCCTGCTCAATCTCATTTTCCAGCCGTTCAAAAAAAGCCATCAGCATATTGTCATCTACAAATATCTGCTTTTTTTCATCAGGATGCGGAAGCTTGCTTTTCCAGTAACAAAATACGTTCGGTTTTTCGCTCTCCCAGTAGTTTCCGCAATAATCCCGCCGTTGCAGCCCTTCCTCTACCTCTATCAGAGCACCAAAGTATTCTTCTCCAGGTTCAATTGTCCTGCCTGTGCCGTAGCATTGACCTAATGGTTTGTCAACTTCCCACTCGCTCATATCATTCTTTACCTATCTACAAAAACTTTACATATTATATTTTATTTCTATTCGAACTTCAGCCATTCGCCTATGTTCTGAACAGTTTTCGGGCCTATACCCCTGACTTTTTGCAAATCATTAGAACTTTTAAAGACGGGATTTCCACCGTTTGCGTCACCGAATTTCTCACGATAGGCCACAATCGCCCCGGCTCGTGAGGGGCCGATGCCGGGCAATCTTACTAAACTCTCTATCGGTGCATAGTTCGGATTGATCCTGCTCTCTAATTCAATTTCACAGCTTTGGCCGGTTCCGGCAAATTCAGAAACAAAACCCAGACAAAAGCAAAACGCCGCGCACACACTAAGAACGAATGCAAACGATTGAATATTCTTTTGCCTGGTTTCTCCCATATCTCTTTGCATCGCTCCTTCGTTCTTCAAAACACAAGCTAAGATTTATTTACCGGCCGAAAATCCCGTCGTACAGTTTCCTCAACATTTGATATGATTTTTTGGGCGCCATATCGGCCGTTAATAAACCGCTGCCAGCTATGGCACTGCCCTCTGTATCGGCGAGGTGCGAATATGTCACCGAGTTGACAAATTGCTTGCTGAGCGCTATTTTATAGAACTGCTCAATCCATTGCCCCTGCTGCAACTGGTCCCACTCTTTGTTCCATATACCCGCTACTTTCCCATCCTGTAATCCGGTTCCATTTTTACTTGGAACTTCCACGTCGGTTATATACAAAGGTTTCGCTATCGGGGCAAAAGAATCCAGAATTGCCGATATTTGCATCATATCTCTAACGTGCATACCTGGCTGATTTTTGCCAAACCTTACCTGAAGCCCAAATGCATCAAAATTAATCCCGCTCTGCACAACCATATCCATATAGACGATGGGCGGAATACTATTGGGAATTGTCGTATAATATTCGCCCCACGGATTGCTGATTTCTATTATCTTCAACGCCCTGCCGCTGCCCTGCTTGACTGCCATATTAGCCGCTCGCGTCATTTCCAAAATCTGCTCAAATCTGAAACCAAAATAATTATGCACATTCAATCCGCTTATGGCATACCACGCTCGAACAACCCCGCCATAACGAGAGACAACTTCTGAAACAAAACGATATGCAGTTTCCCGAATTTTCTCAAAACCCACTCCACTGCGAAGTAACCACTTGGGTAAATATTCTTTTGAAAAACAAAGCAATGGCCCGGCACTCAGTGTCACCTTCTCTTTGCCAAGTACATTAATACACGCATCAATTATCGAAAAATCATAACTGCCTTGTTTAGATTCTATTTGGGCCCAATTTATTGGAATCGTAACAGACCCGAACAATCTCAGAAGCTTCTCAATATATTGAGGTTTATCAATCTCTTTAGGGTCCACTCTGCAGCCAAGACAGCCTCGCCCAAAACCATGGCTCGTGCCTCTCGTTTCAAAAAGCGATTCAGATTGTTTTATCGCCAGATTTTCAGAAAAAACTATGGCTTTTTTAAGTGCCTCATCCGCCAGCTTAGACGATTGTGACACATCTGAAATATTTTGAATCGCCTTAATAAATAAATCCTGTCCCTCTTCACAAACATCTCCCAAACCATCTATGTTGTTAAAAAATAACCAGTCCTCCCGCTTATTGACTATCTGCATCAGCTTTGCACGTGTTATCTCCACATTCAAATTATACGGACGCTCTCTTTCCGGCAGACATGTCGTGGGTAATAGTACCTTGCCAAAACCATCTATTGGCCATAGCAAAGCCAGCCCTGCCGTGTCCAAATTAGGCCTTTTACACTCGATAAAACCGTTCTTAAAGCTAATCTGGGCCCGGCGGATACCGATTCCATCGCCGCCGAAAAGATAAGCACCACATAAAGAAAACTTATCAACAACCTTACCGTTCTTAAAAACCTGGAATTTCACTTTTTTCCCCGGCTTAAACCCATTCTTAATGCATTATGCGCATAGTATATTGCCTCATACGATAGACAATACGAATTATAGCGATTGTCTTCTCAAAAGCAATTCAAACTTTGTCCTCCACCGATTTTGATTACCTTTCAAGCCTTTATTAAGGTATAATCTTTATGGAACTTCAGCCATTTATCATAAGGATTTATTGAAGTTTTGCGAAAGTCGAATCTTTATTGTTACTGCCTATTAATACTTTAGGAAAAGGAGCAAAAAAAATGCTGAGCAAAAATATTCCGATGTCCCGGCGGGCCTTTATAAGAAATTCACTGATAAGCACAACCGCATTTGCCTATATATCAACGACTAAATTACAGGCCGCACAGGCACAAATTCCAGTATTGCGGCTGGGAGGACCAACATTTGAAAAATTTGACGGTCCGGATGAATGGGTACAAGCTGTCAGGAAACTCGGCTACAGTGCGGCTTATTGTCCTGTAAATGCCAGGGAAAAAGATGATGTCGTAAGAGCCTATGCCAGTGCGGCTAAAAAAGCCGACATAATTATTGCTGAAGTCGGGGCATGGAGCAATCCAATCAGCCCAGATGAAAAAACTCGAAGGGAAGCTCTGGCAAAATGCCGCAGCCAATTGGACTTAGCCGACCGAATCGGAGCCAACTGCTGTGTAAATATCAGCGGCTCAATTAGTGAAGATTGGGCTGGCCCTTCTCCGAAAAACCTGACAGAAGAAACATTTGATATTATTGTCGAAACAACACGCGCAATTATAGATGATGTCAAACCTACTCGGACATTCTTTACACTGGAAACTATGCCCTGGGCCTATCCCGATTCCCCCGATTCATATTTACTCCTGCTAAAAGCAATTGACCGCAAGCAATTCGCCGTCCATCTCGATCCCGTTAATCTTATATGCAGCCCACAGAGATATTTTAAAAACGGCCGGCTTATCAGCGAATGCTTTCGAAAACTTGGCCCTTATCTCAAAAGCTGTCATGCAAAAGATATTCTTCTGAGTACAAAACTTACAACGCATCTTGACGAAGTTCGCCCGGGTTTGGGAGGACTGGACTACTCTGTGTTTTTAAGAGAATTAAGCAAGCTCCCTAATATTCCGCTAATGTTGGAACACTTGCCGAATGCAGAAGAATACCGGCTGGCCGCTGCACATGTTCGTTCCGTTGCACAATCAATAGGACTGTCCTTCGGCTGAAATATACCGAGCGAACTTACCGATCACAGCCATCTGAATTATCAATTCAAAGCTGCTTCGCTCGGGCCGCATATTTGGTATTGTTTCATTTGGACTTTGTAATGAAAATTGTTCTTCTCGATAAGCCTGGCTATCAAGCCGATTTGATTAAGAAGCATTTCAATTAAATCTACATGCAACAGAGTTGATTCGGGTTTGTATTTCGGCAATATAACAAACACATATCCATAATTGCTATCTTCTGTCGCCAGTTGCTCGGCAACAATACTGCAATCATTTGAGCTGGTCATGACCGGCTCAGCGCCGTCATCAATAGTAACGCAAATATCTTTCAAAAAGGACTCACTAATGTTCAGCTTGGCAAACTCTTCAGGATCACTTGATTGGCTGTCACCGTTAGTGTCCATAATTACTAATAATGGCCCCCGTTCAGGCAAAACTTCGAAAATCTGCCGTTTAATCTGATCGGTCAGCATAAAGCCAGGAGAAGCCAGCGATTGAGATATATTCATTTGATTGACTCCTTACTTGTATTGAACAGAATAACCAATACAAGTTTCGGTATAATCTCAGAGCAACTTTCTTAGAGGTAATGATAAGGTTTAATTCTGCTAAAAAAGCATATTTGAGGAGTTTAAAAGTGAGTTTATGGGACGTAGCTGGCATGCTGAGCAAAGAAGGATATGTCTGCAGAAAGCAGGGATTAATTAAGCATCGCTCTTAACCTGTACATCGATAAATTCATTCCTGGACATTCAGTTACTCTCGCTCCGGGAGTATCCTTATGACCATAAATCCGGTTGTTTGGTATTCCATATCGTTTTTGTAGAAAACGAATCAATGTCACAAGCGACTGTACCTGCCGTGATGAAGGCGCTGTTTTATTGAAATTGCCAACAAGACAAATTCCTATTCCATCTTCATTGGCCCAATTATTAGGCTCTGCTCTGCAATGAGCGCCGGTCATCTGCTTTCTCCAGCGAAACGTTACCTCAACCTGGCCATCAGCGCTGTCTGTGCCGTTACCGATAACAAAATCATAGCCTACCCCTTCCCAATGGTTGCGTTCCCTGTGCCATTTGTCGATGAGAGCGGCATTTCCGAAATCTGTTGCTGTATGATGTACTATAATAGCCCTCCATCCCTTCTCCAACTGCGAAGGTGGAAACCAGCTTCGGGATATACTACCATACGATCCTCTACTGCTTTGTTTAGGTGCGATAACCCTCGGCGGAATAACACTGGGCGCATAGCTGGAACCGCTTACAATTTGGGGCATCGGCTCGCTGTTGATTCCACAACCGCCTAATACACAAACGCAACTTAAAAAAATACAAATTCTGTTGATCATCATTCCATTGCTTTCATTGGTAAGAAACTGAACTTGGTTACACCTCTGTCTGGTCCTTATCTTTTGTTAGACGCGGTTTTTCCTTATATCTGACCATGTACAGATTATTGCCGGTTTCATTGAACTTAACAACATCCATATACGAGTTCATAAGCAGCAATCCCCTGCCTCCCGGTTTGTAAAGATCCTCGCCATATCGCGGATCTGCTACTGACTCAGGCTCAAAGCCTTCACCCTGGTCGGTAAGGGAAATCTCAATCTTCTCAAAATCAACAGAACATTCTATCTTTACCTCTTTGCTGGAGTCCATTTTATTGCCATGTTTGACGGCATTAAGAAACGCCTCCTCCAGGGCCAAATGGACCGCAAAAGTATCATCGTTGTCAAAACCGTAGGGTTTGAGCTTGGACAGAACCTGCTCGCAGACCTCGATGACAGCAGATGGCCTGCTTTCTACAACCATTGTGAAATTTGTTGGTGTTTTTGATACCATAAGCGAAACAACAATCTTTCGCCTAATCCTCTTAAGATAAGTCCTCGACGGCACTTTCAACATCTTTATGAATATCGAAAGTTGTGGTCAAACGCGTTATTTTGAAAATCTCGAATATATTCGGATTTATATTACAAAGCTTTAGCTGTCCGTCCTTTTCATAAACTCTTTTGCTGAGCCTTATTAAAAGCCCTAAAACAGCGGACGACAAAAAACGGACATTGCCAAAATCCAAAACCAGTTTTATCCGTTTAGCAGGCTCAACAATAGACATAATAGAATCCTGAAGTGCCTTAATATCTCTTTCCTCGAGGATTTTTTCGTCAATAAAACTAACTATTGTCGCATTATCCGCATGTTCAACGCTGATTTTCGGCTTAATTTCAGCCATATTAGACTCCATAATAATATCATCTATGTTTATATCGGAATATTACGTTAGTATATTTAATGTGTCAAGTTATTTGAATTTTATAATACTCCCCGGATTTGAGACCAGTATATAAGGTGGTAAGTTGTGGTATAATTCTATTATGCTTTTATGAAAGGAAGCAGTATTATGTCACAGCGAAGGAAATTTGGAACGGCTTTTAAGGCAAAGGTGGCAATCGAAGCGATCAAGGGCGAAAAGACGATCAATGAGATCGCATCGATCTATGAGGTTCACCCCAACCAGGTAAGTCTCTGGAAAAAACAGGCTTTAGAGAAGTTGCCCGAAGCAATGGCTGACGGCAGGACAAAACAGGCACGGGACAGCAAGCCGATCGATGAAGAAAAGCTTCACCAGAAGATTGGACAGCAGGCGGTCGAGATCGACTTTCTCAAAAAAAAATTGCGTCAGTTAGGATTGCTCGAAGGATAGAGATGATTGATAAGTCAAACAATAAGCTCA
>JAVVFI010000318.1:0-6645 GCA_032250555.1 Sedimentisphaerales bacterium | reverse complement strand
ATCCTCAGTTCAAAAATATGCCTGTCCTGATGCTGACAGCGGTTGAGAACAGGACTGGTATAGGTTTCAAATCCACCGCGGGAGACCCTACATGGCTGCCGGTTGATGTATTCCTGGACAAGCCGGTAGAGCCTGATGTTCTGCTGTCCGAGATAAAAAAACTTCTGTCAAACAAGGCTGTAAATGGAACCAGTATCTGAAAATATCAGACTTCTTCAGAGAGCTTACTGGCTGATCAGACTAAGGTGGATAGCCATAGTATGTGTCGGGGCAGCAACCTATGTTTCCAGTAACCTTTTGGGCATAGAATTGCATGATGCCGCTCTCTACAGTATTGCAATGCTTCTTGCTCTATATAATCTGATTGTGTTACTGCTGTTAAACCATTTTGCAAAAAGAGGTAATGAAGTATCGCATGTGGCGGTAAAGAAGATAATCAACGTTCAGATATCAACTGACCTGCTTATTCTAACTGTCCTGCTGCACTTTTCAGGCGGGATCGAAAACCCATTTGTTTTCTACTTTATATTTCATATGATCATAGCAAGCATTTTGCTTTCTTTATGGGACAGCTACATGCAAGCCACGTTTGCCGTCTTAGTATTCGGCTTGCTTGTTCTGCTTGAATATTTAGAACTTATACCTCACTATTGTCTTAGAGGATTCGCACCAAGCTGTTTGCATCGAAATAAACTTTATATTCTCGGCACCTTTTTTGTCTTCGCAACTGCATCATACCTGGCCGTATATATGGCCAGTTACATTTCTGTGAGACTCAAGCGGACCGAGCAAGCTTACATACAGGCAAATATATTACTGCAAGAAAAAGACCAAATAAAAGATGAATATGTCCTGCGCGTTACTCATGATATCAAAGCACATCTGGCAACAATTCAGAGCTGCCTGGGCATGGTAGTAAATAAAATTGTCGGGCCAATTGACGATAAGCCGGCGGAGTTTATCAACCGCGCACATATCCGAACCATCAAACTAACCAACTTTGTGAAAACACTATTGAAGCTTACACAAATGCGACTAAGCGATGAACTTGAAATAGATATTTTTCCCTTGAGAAATACTGTAGAAAATGCAGTTGCAGCCGTCAGGACAAAGGCTGAAGAGAAATCGATAACACTAAATTGTAACGTTGAACCATCAGTAGATACAATCTCCGGCAACCAGTTTTCCATCGAAGAAGTGTTCACGAATTTATTGCTTAATGCAATAAGATATACACCGGAAAAAGGTACGGTCACAATAGGCGCAAAAAACGGAAAGGATTGTGTAGTCATCGAAATCGCAGACACTGGGATCGGGATACCTGCAGATGAACTTGACAACGTTTTTGACGAGTTTTTCAGAGCAAGTAACGCCCGAAAATTTCAAAAAGACGGTACCGGTCTTGGGCTGTCGATAGCAAAATATATAGTGGAAAGACATGGCGGCAAAATATGGATTGACAGTATAGAGGATACAGGGACCAAGTTTTGGGTTACATTACCAAAAGGTTCTCGGCAAACACAAACTACATAAAAAAGACCGAGTTGCTCAAAAACTTTTTATGAACAACATAGATTTAGGCGAAATACTTAAAAATGAAGTCAATAATAAGCAAAATTAAACAGCTAAACTGGAAAGTGAAAATATTGTTATTAGCTGCGGCAGCTTTGGTTTTTGTTTCGGGAGCCATCGTAGTATCCGAGCAGCCGGGATTTTGTAATTCCTGTCACATAATGAATAACTATTACGACAACTGGAAGGCATCGTCCCATAGTGAGGTGAATTGTCTCGAATGTCATCTCCAGCCAGGATTTATGGGTCATGTCAAGGGTAAGATAAACGGCCTGTCCCAGGCGATCGATTGCATTGTCGGCAGAGTAGGCACAAAGCCGAACGCCACTATTTTAGACGAATCCTGTCTGAGGTCGGATTGTCACAGCACAGAAGAGCTACTGACAAAGGATATCAACTTCAACGGCATTAAGTTCACTCACAAGAATCACATGAAAAAAGCAGTCGATGGAATAAATGTGACATGTGGTGTTTGTCATAGCCATTTCGAGGGCGAGGAGCATTTCAGTGTTAACAAAGACGTCTGTTTCACCTGCCATTTCCTCAGCAATCCTGCAACCAACGAGAAACTGGTTAAAACAAGCTGTACGAGCTGCCATGAAGTACCAAATAAAGTTATTCAGCGAGGGCTGGTTTCAATTAACCATGCTGAGTTTGTTTCCTACAAAGCAAGCTGTGAAGATTCTTGTCACAAGAAGGAAATACAGAATACGAGCGAAATAGATGACAGTTTATGCTTGAATTGCCATAACTTCACCGATGCCGAGAAGATCATCCTAGCCAATAAAGGGATAACTGAACATCAATATGACAGTGTAGAACTGCATAAAGCCCATACTCGTGGCCATAAAGTCGAGTGCTTTGCATGCCATGGAAAAATATTACACGGTCAAAAGGAGGTAACATCGATATCAGATATGCTGGATTGCCAGATGTGTCACAGCGACACCCACCAGGTCCAGCGCACTATTTACGCAACCAAACATCCAATGCAAGATACGCAGACAGATCGAGTTCTCAGCCCCATGTTTCTTACGCACGTGGAATGCACCGGATGTCACATCGAGCAGGCTCAAAAAAAACCCGGAGCAGTAGACAGCTTTGGAACAGTCGCCAAAGCAGTACCTCGAGCATGTGACAATTGCCATGAGCCGGGAACCGGGCAGCAATATATTTCATTTTGGCAGGGGAAAATCAAAAAATTACACGAACAAGTCAACAACAGACTGGAAAAAATACGTAGCAGTTTAAATTATGAGACTAATGAAAAAGCCAAAGAATCAACAGAAAAGATAGCACAGGCCAAAGAACTTGTCGATTCAGTAGAAGCTGACGGCAGTTGGGGTGTGCACAACTTTAAATATACCGAATCAATACTGCGTAAAGCTGAGGAAATAATTAGTGAGATACAATAGGACCTATCATGAAAAGTATTAAAACAAGAGCATATTTAAGTGCTATCAACATTATTTTCCTTGTGATGGCAGGACTCTTAGTATTTTCGCATCGAACCTACGGTTATTCACCTGCAATGCGACAGGCAAGGCTAAGCGGACCATGGGAGATAGTGGTTCAGATGGGTATGGACGGCTCTATGATGCGGTTCCCGGTAAAAGTCGCCAACGAGAACAAGGCAACCACACTTAATAATGTTCTACCTCTGATGGGCTCTCCAATTAAAATCAGACTCATGCAGTATTTACCTGATCTTAAGTGGGAGACATCCATCGCAGAAGATCCTAAAGGCGGGGCAGTGGTACAAATAAAGGCAAAGGGCGAAAACCTCAATCAGGATATATGGCTGAGTTCAGCAGATCCAGCCAAACAGTCGATATCGTCACAAGTCGGAGGTATTAAAATCGTTAAACTCCACAGTTCCAGAGGAATCGAAAAGATCATGCGTGAACTAACCTCAAGCAAATCAATAGGAATTGTATCGGTCTGGGACAATGACATGAATAAGCCACTTGATTATGTCGCTAATAAAGGAGATACGATAACCTTACCAACAAGTGATTATAAACTGAAGATTCTGGAATATATACCACATTATTCGATTGATACCACAACAAAAAAAATTACCAATATGTCAAACAAACCTGTCAACCCTGCGATTAAGATTAACATTGAAAATGGCAAAGATAATTATGAACAATGGCTTTGGTCGAAGTTTCCATCATCTCCGCATATGAAAAAAGATCTTCCGCTTCGGGTTCAGTTTACTGATTTTGATATAGGAAACACACCAGGCAATTATGTTTTTGTGGTCGCACAGGGCTCCGAACCATGGTTGTTTTATTTTAAGGACAGCAAAAAATATGCCGAAAAAGCAAAGCTAAAACATGAATATCCTTTTACTCAGAAAACATATACTTTCAGCATTGAGGATTTTTCCGATAGTGCGAATATTCAGAATGAATGGAAGAAAGGTTCCGAAGAGCTACTTGCTCCGGCTATTATTGCGAACATTGAAGAAAACAAAACCAGGAAACAGTTAGTATTGGAACTCAACAAGCCAAACCATCATAATTCCGCCTCCGGGACAATGGTTCTTCTTTACAGGCGGGAAGCTTCGAGTTCCATAGCAGCGAATTAAGATAAATTGTTAAGAGTCGGAAAACGGAAAATACATGAAGAACAAAAGATACAATTTCGGAGGCTTTTTATTTAGATCTTCGGCACTGATGTGTGACGTAACTATGTCACTTCAACGTGAATTTATTAAAAGATTGGGTGGTGAAAGAATGTTTAGCAGATTTGGCAAAAAGTTAGTAATTGTGTTAAGTTGTTTATTTGTTTCCAGCGTGCTTGCAGTTGAAAAACCAACTACGCCGCAACAAACATGCGTTACAGGAGAATGTCATGCCGACTACGGCAAAAAAGCTTTCGTACACGGACCGGTCGGCCTTGGTGACTGTAAAGCATGTCATAAACCCCTGAAACCGGAAGAACATACCTATGAGTATGTGCGACAAGGCAGAGACCTTTGCGAATATTGTCATTTGGAACAAACAAGTAAAAAGGTTGTTCATGAGCCGCTTAAGACTGGTGACTGCATGCAATGCCATGAACCTCACAGCAGTGATAATAAATCCCTGCTTCTGGAAAAAACCGTCGCCGCTCAATGCAACAAATGCCACAAAGTTACCGAAGGATTTGAATTCTTGCACGGACCAACTGCGATTGGTGAATGTACAGTCTGTCATAGTTCTCACAGTTCCGACCATAAAGGTTTATTGGTTGCCCAACACTCTGAACTTTGTTTTGCCTGCCATGTTGTAACAAAAGATGAATTATCGAAATATGAGTTTGTTCACGAACCTGCCAAAAACGACTGCATCGGCTGCCACAATCCACATGGCGCCAGTAATGCAAAGATGGTTAAAGACTTCGCGCCCTACCTTTGCTACACTTGTCATAAGGATATACAGAATGTCGCTGAAAACTCCATGTACCAACATAGCGTTGTCTCTGATATAGACGGCTGTCTGAAATGTCATACTCCGCATGCCTCGTCAGTTAAATTCATACTGAAAAGCGAGCCGACGACGATTTGCATGACCTGTCATGATAAGCCCCAGGAAATAACCAAAGACGAAATTCTTCCTGCTTTCACCGAACAGATCAAAGACAAGAAATTCCTTCACGGTCCTGTCAAAGATAATGATTGCAGTGGATGCCATGTGACACACGGCAGTAAGTATTTTAAACTCCTGGCGAAAGAGTACCCTCCGATCTTTTACGCTCCTTTTTCAGAAAAGAACTATGAGCTTTGTTTCGGTTGCCACCCTAAAGACCTTGTTTGGACTCCAGAGACAAATAGTCTTACAGATTTCAGAAACGGGAGTACGAATCTACACTTTTTACATGTGAACAAGGAGCGTCGCGGACGTACATGCCGAGCCTGTCACCAGACACACGCAAGCGACCTTCCAAAGCATATTCGAGAGAGTGTACCGTATGGAATGTGGGAATTACCGGTTGGCTTTACTAAGACCACAACAGGCGGCAATTGTATATCCGGTTGTCATTTGCCCAAGGATTATGACAGAGAGAATGCCGTGGATAATTCCGTTTCTCCACAAGCGGCAAAGCCCACACAAGAGACATCCGGCACATAGAAAGCTGTAGAAATTTGACGATAATGAAGTACAAAAAAGCAGTTATTGTTATTTTTGCTGTTACGATCTGTTGGTTTCTGATGGTTCGGACAGCAAACTGCGCCGGACGTAGAATCAGCATTGGCAAGAAAATGCCGGAGTTTTCCGCATCTGACCTCTCTGGTAATCTTTTCGATTATAAACACGGCAACGAGAAAGTTCTGATGGCGGTGTTCTTATCCTCCAGGCAGGAAAATTCAACCCGGGCAGCAACAGATATTAAGGGAATCATGAGCAAACTGGATGGTCATGCTAATCGCCTGACCGTTGTCGTTGCTGTAAATGACCCTAATCATCAAATGATATTTTGTTCCGAACCAAATGAGCCAGACCCGAATGAACCTATTTTTCATGTAGTTGCTGATACAGAGTACAAGTTATGGGGGATATTTGGCATAATCGCAACACCAACGGTGATAATTTCAGATATGAATGATACGGTACTTTGGGTTCAAGCCGGCCATGGATATAATTTCGCTCCTGTTGTGCAGGCCCGGTTGAATCAGGCTCTGGGAATAGCACAGAAGATAGATCCTAATGAAGCTGGTAGAGTAAGAACCGTAACAAACGCAACAATGGATGCCCGCGCAATAAGGCATATGCAAATGGCAAAAATGCTGCAGGAGAAGGGCAAAATCGAATCAGCCATTGTACAAATGCGCAAAGCTCGAGAACTCGATCCCAACTCACCTAAATTGGCCTTGGAACTCGGTAAGCTATTGAGTGCTACCGGCCGAGGTAAAGAAGCCCTTGAAGTTATCGAAGGAATTCCCGCAATCAGCCGGAGTGACAAAGCTGAACTCCTGACTGCATCCGGCTCAGCTAAACGACAACTGGGCGAGCTTGACAAAGCCGAAGAGCTTTTAATTCAGGCATCAAAGCTTGACAACAGGTCAGGCAGGATTTTTTTTGA
>JAVVFI010000317.1:0-6658 GCA_032250555.1 Sedimentisphaerales bacterium | reverse complement strand
ATCGAATATTTGTTTTAGATACAATCAAAAATGTGGTGAAAATATTTACCAGAAAGAATGCTGGATAATGGTAAAACAGTTCGAAAAAGTACAAAATCGGCGGCAGCTATTTACATCAGTTTTGCGATATGCGGCTTTAGGTGTGCTGGGAGCAGTCGGAGGTTCTGTTTTTGCTAAAAGACGCAGATTAGCGCAGAACGGCATTTGTATTAATCGCGAAATCTGCGCAAGTTGTGGAATTTTTGAAGAATGCGGTTTACCTCCGGCTTTGTCTGTAAAAACGAATATTAAAGTGAATAAATAATGAGCGAAAATAAAAATAATATTAATAGACGTCATTTTCTCAAAGATGGAATTTGGGCCACTTGCCTGGCTGGTCTTGCTGGTTTAGGGGGATTTTTGCTCAGCAAGCTCAAAAAGAACAATACTGTTTGGCAGATTGATCCCTATGTCTGTGTTGCCTGTGGTAACTGTGCAACTTATTGTGTATTGGAAGATTCTGCCGTCAAGTGTGTACAGGTTTACGAAATATGTGGTTATTGTGACATCTGTACAGGCTACCTTGAACCGGAAGTGAACCCACCGGATACTGGTGCTGAAAACGAGCTTTGTCCCACCGGTGCTTTAAAGCGGGTCTTCGTAGAAGATCCGTATTTTGAGTACAATGTTGAGGAATCTCTCTGCAATGGTTGCGGCAAATGTGTCAAAGGATGCACAGTCTTCGGGAACGGTTCTCTTTTTCTTCAGGTGCGTCATGACCGCTGCTTGAATTGTAACGAGTGTTCTATAGCAGCAGCTTGCCCTTCTCAGGCGTATAAGCGGGTTCCCGCTAACGAGCCTTACTTACTTAAGAAAATGGACCACGCTTAATGATACGTTTTGGTTATATCATAATTGGGATAGTTATTTTATTTTTGCTATCCGGTGTCGCATCGGCACTTGAACGTTTTCCTCCTCCCGAGTTCGAAGGGGGCCATGAGTTTCCAACCACCACTACTCCACATCCACAACAGGACATTTACGAATATATAGATGCTATTGTGCTTTTGGCGGCTCTGAGCTTAGCTGCTTATCTGGTTTTGAGAAAGCGAAGCCGGCGTGCAGTATTTGTTTTAATGGTCTTTTCCCTGCTTTACTTCGGATTCTGGCGGAAGGGCTGTGTCTGTCCGATAGGGGCTACTCAGAATATTGTTTTATCGATTTTTGACACCAGCTATGCTGTACCGGTTGCCATCGCTGTTTTTTTCCTTTTGCCGCTTGTCTTCGCATTGTTTTTTGGAAGAGTCTTTTGCGCGGCGGTATGTCCCCTCGGAGCAATACAGGATTTGGTGTTATTACGGCCTGTCTCGGTTCCAACCTGGCTCGAAAGCGGACTGCGATTGTTTGCATATATTTATTTAGCAGCAGCAGTCCTGTTTGCGGCTACCGGCAGTGCATTTCTCATTTGCAGGTATGACCCGTTTGTTGCATTCTTCCGCTTGAACGGAAATTTGAACGTTTTAATAATTGGTGCCTGCCTGCTAATTATAAGCGTATTTGTCGGGCGCCCTTACTGCCGATTTATCTGCCCTTATAGTATATTGCTCAGACAGTTATCGCGGCTCTCAAAGTGGCGGGTTACTATTACTCCGGACGAATGTGTTCAATGCAAACTCTGCGAAGATTCCTGTCCATACGGCGCTATACGCAGGCCTTCGATTCATTGGCCCCAAACGGAATATAGCAGGGGTAAAAAGAGACTTGCCTTTTTGCTTGTTCTTTTGCCAATTCTAATGCTTTTGTGTGGATGGTCCGGATCCGGTCTCAAAAAAGTAATGTCCCGTATGCATCCGACTGTCAGATTGGCTGAGCGCATCTATTTGGAGGATGCCGGTATAGCAGAAGATACTACGGATGCCAGCCTGGCTTTCAGAGCAACAGGCAAAGAGACCGAAGCTCTTTACGCCGAAGCATTGAATATAAGAGCTGACTTTGGCCTTGGCGGATGGTTCTTTGGAGGTTTTATTGGTCTGATTATTGGCCTTAAGTTGATTTCGGTCTCTGTATGGAGGCAAAGAACTGATTATGAAGCCGGCAGGGCGAGTTGCCTGGCGTGTGGCAGGTGCTTTAAGTATTGTCCTATGGAGCATGCGAGATTGAAGAAAGCAAAAGAGACGCTGATTTAAAACAATGGAAACAAGTACCGATACAACTGCACAAAATATCAAAGTAATAAGCCCATGGTACCGTTGCGCAGTTAGAACGGCTATTGTCTGTGCGGTTTTTTCTTTTATTGTTCTGACATTTTTCGTTGTCAATTACATTCAGTGGAGAAAAATTGATACTGACTGGGAAATTCAATCATTGAATCTAAAAAAAGAGTTTGGACAGAATCAGGATAATGAGACGCTCCTGGCGAAGATTCGCCAATTGGATTTGAAATTCAGACAACGTAGAATACGAAGGTTGGATTTTTCTCGCAAAGGCGGCTATTTGCTTTTAGGCAGTATCGTGATATTGCTGATAGCCATTAAATCTGCGGATACTTACAAAAAGAAATTGCCTGCTCCCCAGGCATCGGGCAACAGAGATAATGAACAGATCCTCCATGCAAAGTTTTCACGATGGGCAGTCGCTGCCGGTTTTGGTGTGTTTGGTTTAGGTGCTTTCATCCTTGCAATTGGCAATGATATTGATTTTGGCCGAACTAAGGAAGTAATAAGCACACCATACCCTTCTTTCGAGGAGTTTAGTCGGAATTGGCCGAGTTTTCGTGGCCCTGAGGGTCTCGGAATTGTGGATTTTAACGATATACCGGAAAGATGGAATGGTAAAAGCGGCGATGGGATTCTCTGGAAAACCGAAATACCTCTTCACGGTAATAATTCACCCGTTGTCTGGGAAGATCGTATATTTCTCTCCGGCGGCGACCCGAATGAGCTTAAAGTATTCTGCTATGATGCGGTTTCAGGTAAACTTCTTTGGACGGGAGAGGTTGAAAGCCCCCATTTAAAAAACGAAGAAGAACCATTTGAAGTCATGGAGGATACAGGTTTTGCGGCTCCGACTCTTGTGACAGACGGCCGAAGGGTATATGCCATCTTCGCCACAGGGGACATTGGCGCTTTTGATTTTAATGGTAAAAATGTCTGGACAAAAAGCCTGGGAATACCAGACAGTTCATACGGCTATGCAACTTCACTTGCTATGTATCAAAATCTGGTATTGATTCAATTTGACCAGGGTGGGCCTGAAGATGGGATTTCCAAAATGATAGCTTTGGATGGAGTTACGGGTCAGACAGTCTGGGAGACAAAAAGGCCGGTTCCGAATTCATGGGCTTCGCCAATAGTAGCGAAAGTCGGTGAACAGTTTCAGTTGATAACATGTGCTGATCCATGGGTCATAGCATACGATCCGGCTAAGGGCAATGAACTCTGGCGGGCTAATTGCCTGTATGGTGACGTTGCACCATCGCCGATTTATTCAAACGGATTAGTATTTGCAGTAGAGCCGGATGCGAGCCTGATTGCAATTCGCGCCGATGGACAAGGCGACGTTACTAAAACACATATCGCCTGGAAAAACGATGAGTGGGGGCCGAGTATATGCTCTCCGGTCAGCAATGGAGAACTAACATTTATACTGGCGAGCGAAGGATTACTTGCCTGTTATAAGAACTCGGATGGAACAAAGTTATATGAGCAGGATTTGAGAGAGAACTTTATGGCTTCACCGACCCTGGTTGGGGATAAGCTGTATCTTTTAAATGAAGAAGGTGTAATGTTAATCGTCCAGGCCGGAGCTGAATATAAGGAATTGGCCAAATGTGAGCTGGGTGAGAAATGTTCTGCCACGCCGGCTTTTATGGATGGTCGTATCTATATCAAGGGGCTTGAGAATCTATATTGCATAGGAAATAATGTTTCCGAATAAAACTTTATGAGTGAATTGGATTTGACATTTGTGGACCGTGCCGTTGAGAAAATCGGCACCGGCGAAGAAAAAGTTCTTGAACTTCTGCAGGCTGTTCAGGGGCAATATGGTTATTTACCCGAAGAAGCTCTGGAGCGGGTCTGTAACTTAACACAGATTACTCCTGCTTCGATTATGGGAGTTTCGACCTTCTATAACCAGTTTAGGCACCGCCCGGTTGGACGTCATATGATTAATGTTTGTATCGGGACTGCCTGCCATGTAAAAGGTGCGGACCGTGTATATGATGCGTTTCTGCGGCATTTAAGAATTCCCAAAGGGGAAGATACGGATTCACAGAAACTATTTACTGTTGAAAAAATTGCCTGTTTGGGATGCTGCACGTTAGCACCGGCAGTACAGATAGATAAAGTGACTTATGGACATCTGACTCCCGATACCATACCGACGGTAATAAGTGATTTTCTTAGATATGAGCAAGCCAGAGCAAGCCGACAATTGAAAGCGAAAAAAGATTGGTCTGAATCGAAATCTCGCGGCGAGATTCGACTTGGCCTGGGTTCATGCTGTATTGCACGCGGCAGTGACAAAGTGCGGCAGGCTTTGGAAGAGACATTGGCCCAAACTGATATCCGGTTGGTAATAAAGCGTGTTGGTTGTGTTGGTATGTGCCACCAAACACCGCTCGTGGAAGTAGTATTGCCAGATAATAAATCTTTTCTTTATGCCAGAGTTCAGCCTGAAGACGCTAAAGCCATTGTGTTAAGGCATTTTAAGCCTAAGCAGATGGGATGGAAAATCAAAAATACCGTCTCTACAATGCTGGACAGGATACTCACTGACAAGCAATCTGAGCCCGTTACTCGTCATTCGATAGATGTGCGGGATAAACCTGTAGCGGATTTTTTGAATAAACAGATGCATATCACAACAGACCTGTGCGGAGATATCGATCCTGCTGACATTGAAGAATATATTCGCAACGATGGATTCAAGGCGCTTAAAAAATGTATAACCCAGATGAGCCCTGATGAAATTATTTCAGAAATTGAAATAAGCGGGCTACGTGGTCGAGGTGGTGCCGGTTTTCCGACATATCGCAAATGGTCTGCTGTAAGAAACTACGACTCCGATAAAAAATACGTTGTGTGCAATGGTGATGAGGGTGACCCCGGAGCTTTTATGGACAGGATGCTGATGGAATCCTATCCGTATCGTATCATTGAGGGAATGACAATAGCTGCATATACGGTTGGGGCAAATGAAGGCTATTTCTATATTCGTGCTGAATATCCGCTTGCTATGGAAAGGGTCAAGAAGGCCATAGAACTCTGTGAGCAGCGTGGATTCCTTGGTAATAATATACTTGGAACTGATTTTTCGTTGCATCTCAAGATTGTGGCCGGTGCTGGGGCTTTTGTATGCGGAGAAGAAACTGCGCTTATGGCGAGCATTGAAGGCCGCCGGGGTATGCCACGATTGCGGCCGCCGTTTCCTGCCGAAAGCGGACTGTGGGGCAAGCCGACACTTATCAATAATGTCGAAACGTATGGCGCTGTCTCCTGGATAATACGAAACGGCTCCGATATATATGCAAAGTATGGCACTGACAGCAGTAAGGGGACAAAGGTTTTCGCACTGGCGGGAAAGATAGAGAGAGTCGGCCTTATTGAAGTACCGATGGGTATTACAATGCAGCAAATCGTACAGGAGATTGGGGGCGGTATTGCAGACCAGTTGAGACTTAAAGCTGTACAGGTGGGGGGGCCGTCCGGCGGCTGTGTACCGGCCAGCCTTGCGCATATTCCTGTTGACTTTGAAGCGCTGAAAGGCGTTGGGGCGATGATGGGGTCCGGCGGTCTGGTTGTACTTGATGAAACCGATTGTATGGTGGATATCGCACGGTATTTCCTTGAGTTCACACAAGATCAATCCTGTGGTAAATGTACTTTCTGCAGAATAGGCACACGCCGTATGCTGGATATTCTCGAACGATTGTGCGGCGGAGAGGGCAAAAATACTGATATCGAAGAGCTGGAATATCTGGCTCAAATGATTCAGAAAACAAGTCTGTGCGGACTTGGTAAAACAGCGCCGAATCCGGTACTTTCGACTATCAAATATTTCCGGGATGAATACGAAGCTCATATCGAGAAACGCTGTCCTGTTGGGAAATGCATGGCCCTTATTACATATTCGGTAACGGATGATTGTATCGGCTGCAGTTTGTGTGCACAGCATTGCCCGGTCGATGCCATTGAAATGAAGCCATATGAGAAACACGAAATTGATTCCGAGAAATGTATTCGCTGCGGTACATGTAAAAATGTTTGCCCGGTTGACGCGATAAAGGTTCAGTAAACAATGCCGAAATTGTTCATAGATAATCGTGAAGTTGAAGTTAATTCTGGTGCTACGATTCTCGATGCAGCCGGTAAGCTTGGTATTGAGATTCCGACAATGTGTTTTTTGAAGGATTATAAACCTTCGACCAGTTGCATGGTCTGTGTAGTTAAAATCGAAGGTTTGGCTTCTCTTGTGCCGGCCTGCGCAACTGTTGCTGTCGAAGGTATGCGTGTCGAGAGTAGTTCTGAGGTGGTCTTTCAGGCGAGAAAAGTTGCTTTGGAATTGCTTTTGAGCGATCATCTGGGTGATTGTCTCGGGCCCTGCCAGATGATATGCCCTGCAGATATGGACATTCCGCTGATGATTCGGCAGATTGCGGCTGGTAAACTGCGTGATG
>JAVVFI010000316.1:0-6693 GCA_032250555.1 Sedimentisphaerales bacterium | reverse complement strand
ACATGGGTTATACCGTGGCACTGATGGCAGACAGTACAAGCAGATGGGCCGAAGCCATGAGAGAAATTTCGACACGACTCGAAGAAATGCCCGCCGAGGAAGGTTACCCCGCATACCTCGCCGCGAGAATCGCCGCCTTTTATGAAAGAGCCGGCCGGGTCCAGTGCTGTGGAAGCCCCGAAAGAGAAGGAGCTTTGTCAATTATCGGCGCCGTAAGCCCCCCCGGCGGTGACTTATCAGATTCTGTCGTGCAGGCAACACTGCACGTTGTCAAAGTTTTCTGGTCACTCAAAGGCGAGCTTGCTTATCAGAGACATTTTCCGGCGATAGACTGGCTAACTTCATATAGTTTTTATAAGCAATACCTCAGAGAGTGCTTTGAAAATAAGGAACAGGGCGATGAGATGGAACAGTTGGCTGTCCAGGCTATGAGTTTGCTGGAACAGGAAGCTGAACTTATCGAGATTGTCCGGCTGGTTGGTGCAGATGCTCTTTCGCCGCAGGATCGACTTGCGTTGGAGACATCCCGGTCCATCCGCGAGGATTTTCTTCACCAGAACGCATTCCACGAGGTTGATACCTACACATCGATGGACAAGCAATACGAAATGCTGAAAACTATTTTGCATTTCCATAAGCAGGCGCTTGGGGCGATTGAGGCCGGAGTTGAAACCACGGAGATATTCAAGCTGGCTGTCCGAGAAGAAATCGCAAGAGCAAAATATATTCCGGGTGAATCTGTACCAAAGGTCGCAGCAATAAGAGATACGATAGACGAACACATGAAACAATTACACCCATCGAGTGTGTCTTAACTGGCATGGATGAGTGAAATGGTAGAAGAGTATAAGTTAATACATGAAACATTTGAAGGCAGTGTATAACGGATAGAAAATCGCTTCTTTCTGTTGATAAATACAAAATAGGAGTATGAAATGCCGGCTATAAAAGAATATCAAACAGTTGTAGACATTTCCGGGCCGTTAATGATGGTCGAGATGGTTGATGAAGCCAAGTACGGACATATTGTCGATATCGAGCTTGGAGACGGTTCGATACGTCACGGCCAGATTCTACAGGTCGAAAACGATAAAGTACTCGTCCAGGTATTCGAGGGCACGCGAGGTATCGATGTCCAGAAAAGTACCGTTCGGTTTCTTGCCAAGCCGTTGGAGCTGGCCGTTTCTCCTGATATTTTAGGCAGAGTTTTCAGCGGCCTTGGTGTACCGAAAGACGACGGTCCAGCTATTATCCCTGAAAAACGGCTGGATATTAACAGCAAGCCGATTAATCCGTTTGCCCGTGATTACCCGAACGAGTTTATTCAGACCGGCATATCCACAATCGATGGTCTTAATCCGCTCGTTCGAGGTCAGAAACTGCCGGTATTCTCAGGCTCAGGTCTGCCTCATGACCAGGTAACAGCCCAGATAGCCAGGCAGGCGACGATTCTCGGAGAGGGTGAAGATTTTGCAGTGGTATTTGCAGCGATGGGAATCACTTTCGAGGCGGCCCAGTTCTTTATCGACGACCTGCATCAGACCGGTGCGATTGAGCGTGCGGTTATGTTTGTTAACCTTGCGAACGACCCGGCTATCGAGCGTATAGCGACGCCGAGATTTGCACTTACGGCAGCCGAGTACCTCGCATTCGATCTTGATATGCACGTATTGGTAATCCTGAACGATATGACCAATTACTGCGAGGCACTACGCGAAATAAGCGCAGCGAGAAAAGAGGTTCCGGGCCGGAGAGGTTATCCGGGTTATCTCTATACCGACCTTGCAACGATTTATGAAAGGGCCGGACGTATTAAGGGTAAAAATGGCTCAATTACAATGGTGCCGGTTTTGACGATGCCTGAAGACGACAAGACGCATCCTGTGCCGGACCTGACGGGTTATATTACAGAAGGACAGATAATCCTATCCCGTCCGCTGCACAGAAAAGCGGTGTCACCTCCGGTTGATGTTTTGCCGAGCCTGTCGCGTCTTAAAGACAAAGGTATCGGCGAGGGCAAGACCCGCGAGGACCACGCGGACCTTTACAACCAGCTTTACGCCGCATATGCACGCGGTAAAGAATGCCAGGAATTGGCGACGATTATGGGCGAAGCGGCGCTTTCGGATGAAGACAAGAAATATATGACCTTCGCCAATAAGTTCGAGGAGAAATACATCTCTCAGGACTATTACGAAAATCGTACCGTCCAGCAGACCCTCGACCTTAGCTGGGAGCTGCTCAGTATGTTTGAGAACGTTGAGCTTAAGCGTATCGATGTGAAGCTCATAGAGAAATACATGACGAAATATAGAAATAAATGATGAATTATGTTAGCTAATGTAAATTCGACACGAATGGAATTGTTACGGCTGCGTAAGCGGGTTGCGCTTGCCAACCGCGGTCATCGTCTGCTTAGTGAAAAGAGGGACGAGATTTCGCGACAGCTGATTCAGATAGCCAGAGATATTCAGCCATTGCGCAAACGTGTTGAAGAAGAGCTGCTGGAGACATGCCGGCGTTTTATGTTGGCTCGTGCGACGATGGAGCCGGAAGATACCAAGGCCGCTCTTGAGGTTCCTACGAAGAAGTTCAATTTAGCTATCTCATTTGCTAACATAATGAATGTGCGGGTGCCGCAATTAGCCAAGGAGATGGAAGGTGAGATTATCTGTTACGGCTATGCAACGACATCCGGCGAGATGGACGTTGCGCTGTTGGCTTTGGAGAGGGCATTCGATAGCTTGATTGAGCTGGCAGAGAAGGAAAAACAGGCCCGCCTGCTTGCCGTCGAGCTTCAGATGACCCGCCGGAGGGTAAATGTATTAGAGCACGTCGTTATCCCCGAATTACATGAGACCATCAAGTACATTTTCTCTAAACTGGCCGACGCCGAACGCGATAATATATCACGGCTTATGAAGATTACGGATATTATAAGAGCGTAGCTCGAATTGCATATATCGCATTGCGCAAAGCGTAGATGAGTGGAGGAGTGCATGCGGAGACAGGTATCCTCAAATCCGAAATTCGAAGCTCCTCTTGTTTGGTGGAACTTGTCGCCGTGATAATGGCTCTGTTATATATTTTCATTCTGACATACATTTCTTAGTGTTCATTGTTAGATAACAGCCAGCAGTTTTGAAAGTGAATATACGTAAAGCGCGTACGCGCTTTACGTATTGTAATTATAGATTTATAAAGAGTGAAATTCAAAACAGGATGTGGGTTGGCAAAAACGAGGATTGTCATGACGATTGAAGATGGACGAGGGATGATGAAAATTTAGAATTGAGAATGTAGAATTCAGACTGGCTATGATAAAGAGTAACGGTGCAGAGGGAAGATTAGCGAAGAGTCCTGGAGCATAGAGAGGGAGATATCGAGTGATTCACTTGTCGTTATAATATCGATACATTGGTTTATGTTGAGTCATATAGTGATGTCGGATCCGCGATTGCACGAGAGAAACAAATTAAAGGCTGGAGGCGAGAAAAGAAGTTACATTTGATTAATCAGGAGAATTCTGATTGGCGTGACCTCAGTGACGGATTGTAAGGTTCAAATCGCATATAAGCCAGATGTTTCGACTTCGCTCAACATGACAAAGGGATGATATTTCTTGACTGGATTGTATGAAATTGTATAATGGGTATTATATATGGGGGCCCCGTATTAGGGTACGGTGTAAGCCCCGAAGAGACGTATGGGGCATGGAGAAGAAAGGGTATGCAATTCAGGTTTTTCGCTTGCCGTTATTGTTGTGAATTTCCCGCGCGTAATTGTGTGCCATTGGTATTATGGTTTTTAGAGGACAGTCAATGAGACGCACAGGGACGGTTTTGGTATTTATTTTGGTGGTGCTGCTGTTGTGCGGCGGATTGTGGGGGCGGCCGATGGCGGCTGACGAGGCCGGGATGGTGGTGGCCGGATGGCTTAAGGTCGATGCCCGGCCGCTCGGTACGGCGCTTGGCGGGGAAGTAGTGAATGTCGAGACCTTCACGGATGATAGTGGGGAGCCTGAGTATTACGTTGTCTATTTAGAATCCGGCGGTTTTGTGGTTGTATCGGCGGACGACTTGGTTGAGCCGATCATTGCTTTTGCTGATGAGGGTGTTTTTGAGCCGTCTTCTGATAATCCGTTGGGTGCCTTAGTAACACGCGATATTAAAGGGCGGGTTGCGGGGGTTCGCAATACCATAGGGCTGAAGATGGTAAATCCCGCCGGTCCTCAATTCAAGTGGAGGCACTTTATCGATGTTTCTGAGAATTCCGAAAATGGAATTTCTTTAATGGGGGCCAATTCGATTTCGAATGTTCGCGTCGAGCCGTTTGTGAAAAGTAAATGGGGCCAGACTACGACGTGCGGCAAGGACAGCTTCAACTATTATACAGCCAATAACTATCCATGCGGGTGTACCGCGACGGCCATGGCGCAGCTTATGCGGTATCATGAGTATCCGAACGGCAGGGCGAGTGTGGGCAGTAAGCGGTTCGAGATTAAGGTAGATGATATTTCGCAGTATGCATATACGCGCGGCGGTGACGGCAGGGGCGGTCCGTATCAATGGTTGCTGATGGAGCTTGAGCCCGACTGCGGTACGACAATACAGCAGCGAGAGGCCATCGGGGCGCTTTGTTATGACGCAAGTGTGGCGGCGAAGACGAAATATTCGGACGGCGCATCGAGTTCCAACCTGAGAGATGCGAGAACCGCTTTGTTAGGTACTTTTATGTACAGCAATGCCGTGCACGGCCGGGAAGAAGATGGTACTATCAGCCGCGTGGCGCTGAACGATATGGTCAACACCAACCTCGATGCGGGTTATCCAGTGATCTTAGGTATTATTAAAGATGATACCGAGGCCGGACATGCCGTTATTGCCGACGGATACGGTTACAATTTCTCGACGCTCTATCACCATATTAATATGGGCTGGAACGGCAGAGATGATATATGGTACAACCTGCCGGAGTTAGATTACTCGGCGTCGGACTACTTTAACGTTATTCACGGATGCATATATAATATTTACACTTACGGCTCGGGTGAGATAATCAGCGGGCGGATAACCGATTTGTCCCGGGAGCCTGTCAGCGGTGCTACTGTAGTAGCACGTGGCTGGGGCGGGCCATATACCGCGGAAACGAATGAGAACGGCATCTATGCACTTGTGAAGGTCAACGCACATTCGACGTACACTCTCAGTGTGATAAAACCCGGGTATGGTTTTACGGAAAGGGAGGTAACAACGGGCAGGTCAGGGGACATTCAGAATGTCTCGGGGAACAGGTGGGGCGTTGATTTTGTAGGAGGCGATTCGGCCGGTGGTTATTCTGGCGACTATTCCCTGGAAGATTTTGAGTCGGCGGATTTCACCAAGTTTCCCTGGGTAAATTCAGGTGACGGCAACTGGGGCATTACGTTTCTGGAGCGGTATGCCGGGACGTACGGCGCTGAGACGGAAAAGATTGATCACTATGAGAGTGCGACTCTCAGGGTTAGTGTTGAATGTACATCGGGTGACATTACGTTCTATCGGAAAGTTTCTTCCGAGCCGGCCTGTGATTATCTGAAATTCTATATAGATGGCGTGGAAATGGTCAAATGGTCGGGCATGGAGGACTGGGATGCGGTAAGCTTTCCGGTGGCGGCGGGGATGAGGATTTTTGAATGGACATATTCGAAGGACGGCTCCATATCCAGAGGTTCCGATGCGGCATGGATTGATGAAATTGTATTTCCATTGGATAACGAAAAGTTCGATTGATAGTAATCGCGAGGTTGAGGATATGTTCATTGAAAACCAACTCGTTGATTGAACGAGCGGTAAAGTAATAAGACGGGAGATATGCAATATGAAAAGAAGAGACTTTCTTAGAACTATCGGTCTGGCAGCAGCGGCGACATTGTCCGGGAATTTACGGGCGGCCGGGACGAGACGGCCTAACATTTTGTTGATTATGACAGACCAGCAATTTGCGGATGCCTTGAGCTGCACGATGGGTTCTGAATATATCAGGACGCCGAATATTGACAGCCTTGCGGCGAAGGGAATGCTTTTTACGAAGGCGTATTGTGCGAATCCGTTGTGTGTTCCGAACCGGACAAGCATATTTACCGGCCGTTATCCACATGAGCACGGCAAGCAGATTAATTCGACAGCAGCAATCGATGCAGGAGAATTTCCGAATATCGGGATGGTGCTTCGCAAAGCAGGTTATTCAACAGGTTACTTTGGAAAGTGGCATCTGCCTTATCCTTTTAAGAAAGCTACTGCGGAAGAAAGCGGTTACGATGAAAGATTCGATGCCAAGGACTTTCATATAGCGGCGCCGACGATTAAGTTTATTAAAAAGAATAAAAGTAAACCGTTCTTTGTTGTTTTCTCATTGATGAATCCGCATAATATCTGCCAGTACGGCAGGAGCCAGCCTTTGCCTGATGGTGACATAGGAGAGGTTCCTGCGGCAAAGAATTGTCCGCCTGCCCCGTCGAATCTTGAAAAGGCGAAAAATCAGTCAGATGCACTGGAGGCCATCTGGCAGGCAAGGCTCAGAGCAAAATATAAAAATACGGACAAAAGAATGTTTGCTCCCCTTGAGTTGTGGGGCGAGGATGACTGGCGGAAGTATCGCTGGGCTTATTATCGAATGGTGGAACTTGCGGACAAAGAAATCGGTAAGGTGTTG
>JAVVFI010000315.1:4098-6696 GCA_032250555.1 Sedimentisphaerales bacterium | reverse complement strand
TAGGTCGACACTTAGCTTTCACGCATAAGAAAGGCAAATTCTACGAATGGGGCCTTTATGTGACGGACAAAAACGCGCCGGAACGTAATACGTTTTGGGTTTATGAAGTAATCTCAAAATACCATGATACCGGACCCAGGCCTTTTTTTGATGGTCGGCCTAAACATCTTGGGCAAGAGCTGACTATCAATTCTGAGCAGGAATTTGATATCTGGGTTCGTGGCGCGATGGCTGAACTTAGCGACGACGGAAAAGCTCCGGAATCCATAACCTACAAGAATGTCCTACAATTAGTCGAGAGGATTCGCCAATCGCTCAATAAATAGTTTACCAACAAGAAGTTCAACAAGTCAGGATCGCTACTTCGACAGTGGTCAGGATGAATTAGCACGGTTTTTTATTACTGGTTCAACTGTTAAACGCTCGAACAAGTTTTGTAAATTCCAGGCCGCGTTGCTGGAAGTTCTCGAACATGTCATAGCTTGCGCAGGCGGGGCTTAACAGGACGACATCACCAGGAGCTGCGAGGCGGGCAGTTAATTGAACGGCCTTGGCTAATGAATTAACGATCTCGATATGTGTTTTTAGTCCTCGGTCTTGAGTCTTGTGTCTTGTGTCTTGTGTCTTGCGTATTGCCGATGCGATTTTGGCTGCGGTCTGGCCGAGCAGGACGGCGGCTTTGGCATTTGCAGCTATTTTTTGACCAAGCTCGTCGAACGGTAAATCCTTATCGTATCCGCCGGCAATAATAATCTTCGGTTGCTCGAAAGCCTCTAATGCGGCAATGGCGCTCTGGGGCGTAGTAGCTATCGAATCGTTGTACCAGGAAACACCGTTTATTTCGGCGATAAATTCGAGACGATGAGGTAACGGCTTAAATTCGGGCAGTGATTTTTTAATTTGCTCATCGTCAATGCCAAAATGCTTAGCAACAGTAATGGCGGCGGCGAGGTTCGAAAGATTGGCTCGTCCGGGCAGTTTGAAACTATCACAAATATCTTTACTTACATCACCGCTTGAGAATCTTATGCAAATTCTGCCGGGTTCTTCACTATATTTTTCAAACCATTCTGCGCCAATTTTATCTTCGGCATTGAAAATAGAAACTGCAGGGTACTTGTTGTTTAATTTCTGGTATTTGAAGATATTTTCCTTTGCGGCGCAGTAATTCTCGAATGTACCGTGGCGGTCGAGATGGTTCGGGGTAAGATTCGTTAAAAGTGCGACATTCGGGGCCTTTGCGATTTGCGCCAAACTCTCAAGCTGAAAACTCGACAGTTCTAACACCACTAAATCATCCGCTTTAATTTTACCCAGAATGGTTAATAAAGGCTGATTACCGATATTGCCGCTCAGCCATACGTTATCGATGCTCGTATTTCTAAGCAAGTGGGCGGTAAGGGCAGTAGTTGTGCTCTTGCCGTTGGCGCCGGTAATACCGACTATCTGTGCGGGGCATAATTCGAAAAAAATGTTTATCTGATATGTAACGAATTTATTATTCCGGCGGGCGATTTCGAGAAATTCATTATCATCAGGGACTGCAGGATTGGCTATGATAATGTCGGCCTCTTTGAAATCAGCCGCGTCGTGTGAGCCGAGATGGAATTCTATATCAGGATATTCCCTGAGCTTGTTTATAGAATCACTTAGCTTTTCAGCAGGAGCCGAATCCGTAACTGTAACTTTTGCGCCGGCTCTTGCAGCGAATTGGGCGCAGTCAACACCGCCACCGAAGCGGCCGAGACCCATAATCAGAACTTTCTTGCCAGCAAAATTGTATCTGTCATCCGGCATAGTTTTTCATTCCTCGTCGATAAACGACAGCATTATTGAATTACGATAGTGTAAGACGCTTGCCAAAAGAGGACAAGAAAAATCAGGTTTTGGAAGCCTTGTATAAGCATACAATCCCAAACGTCAAAGGGGCAGCACTTACATCATTGAAGCCGGCCTTTCGCATAAGGGAAGTGAAATCGTTCATACTATAAAACTTCTCAACGCTTGTATTGAGATAACGATAGGCATTCTTATCGCCGGAGAGCACACGACCAAGTAGCGGCACAAAATTGCGCAGGTATAAAAGGTAACACTTTCTGATTATCCGGTTGGATGGAAGGGAAAATTCCAATATCAATACCGTACCGCCCTGCCTTAATAGACGATATATCTCGCTAAGAGTTTTGAAGGCGTCGGGGGTATTTCTTATCCCGAAGCCCATAGTAACAACATCAAAGGATTCATCTGGCAAGCCGCAGTCGGCCGCATCAGAGCGAACCAAGTTTACCCGGTCAGTGAGTTTATGTTTAGCGATTCTATCACGGCATATAGCCAGCATATTTTCAGATATGTCCAGCCCTACAGCCTCGGTTATATTTGGATTTCTACGGAGCAATGAAATTAGTAAATCACCCGTGCCTGTTGCAAGGTCGAGAACTTTCAATTTTCTATCACTGTTGACAGCCTTTGCAAGTTTTCGACGCCATAAAAAATCCCACCCAAAGGACAAGACATGGTTTAAAAGCACGTAATAAGGTGCAATCCTGTCAAACATCCGGCAAACAGTATCCGCCGACGAACCGTCAGCAGGTTTTGGAA
>JAVVFI010000315.1:0-4088 GCA_032250555.1 Sedimentisphaerales bacterium | reverse complement strand
CAGAAAGATTTTGTTTCGAGGCTCGATTGCTGCCGGGATATTCTGGCGCTGGTTTTTGGTGAGTCATATCAAACCTGCGGATGCCGTATTTCAACGCTGCTTTATTAACTCAGCATTCGAGACGCAGTTATTGTTATGTTGGAATCAGAGCTTTGTCTGCATCGCGTTTGCCAAATCGACTTTTGCATCGATGACGGCCTGCTCGATACATCTTTTCCAATCTTCACCGAACTGGCTTTTGTATTGGGGTTTTTCATAGGCATAGATAATCGAACGCGAGGCGTTAATTAAAGCTCCGGTGCCGTCTGTTTTACAGAACCTGACACAATCGGCGGCTTCAGCGCCCTGAGAGCCGTAACCAGGGACAAGGAACCACACTTTATCATACTTTTGGCGCAGAGCAGCCGTTACCTGCGGAGCTGTACCGCCGACAACCATTCCAATGTTGCTGTAACCATTGCTACCGATTCGTTCATCTTTATTGGCGATTTGGCCCACGACTTCTGCGAGTTTTTCGTACATTGCCACACCGTCAGCATTTGTAAAATCCTGAATAGCAGCCGCCGATGGATTGCTCGTACGAACCAGCACAAAGACACCCTTGCCCTGCTTGTCGGCCATTTTCGCAAAAGGTTCGATACCGTCTGTTCCCGTGTATCCGTTGACGGTTATGGCATCGGGAACAAGTGTATCCTCGAGGCCGGTCAGCTCAGGATTTTCGAGATGAGCCGCGGCGTATGCTTCTGCGGTATGTCCTATGTCGCCGCGTTTGACGTCACCGATTATTTCCAGACCAAGATCATCAGCTTCAGAAATCAGCGAATAATATGTCTCAAGGCCTTCCCAGAGATACTTTTCAAAGAACGCAATGTTTATTTTCACGGCTGGAACCATCGGCGCAACGATTCGCATTGTCTGTGTGCAGAAATCTAAGATAGCATCGAGCGCAGCAGCGGCATCGGTTTCATCATTCATCTCTGGATGGCTTCTTATCTCGGATGGCAGCCTTGAGTAAACAGGGTCCAGACCGACTATCAGAGAAGTTTTCTTGGTTTTCACAGCGTCACATAGACGGTCAGCAAAATGACTTGCCATTTTTTAATCCTCATAAAAACAGAAAAATCTTTTATTACACATTTGAACTACTATAATCATCCGAATGGATTTGAGCAAGACAGAAATGCAAAGAACGGAAACAGATTTGCAAAATCGCAAAAAAGCAAGGCGCAAAAGATTGATTCGCTGGCTCCTGATTGATATAGCAGTAGCGGCTATTGTCTTTACGCTGTTGCTATACAGGCCGGGCCGCTATAAGCCGGTTGACTCTGGCAACTATAAGAGGGGAGAGGTCAGTCCATATCTGACAAATGAATTATCCCCTGGAATTTATAATGGTGCTCAGCGTCTCGAGCCATTCGATGTTATTATAACCCAGGATGGATTAAATGATATCATTGCTCGTGGCAACTGGCCCATGGAGTCCGAGGGTGTCCTGCTTTATGCCCCGGCGGCACTGTTTATCCCGGGCAGGCTTGTGCTTATGGGAACCGCGGAAGCAAAAGGCGTGGAATTTGTGGTAACCATCGAGCTGGAGCCGAACATCGATGAAGAGGGGCTTTTGAATCTGCAGATAGCCAAAGTAAAAGTCGGTGCTATGAATATTACACCTCTTGCTAAAATAATAGCCAAAAAAATGTACATGGAGAGGATTTCAGGTATAGAAATAGATTCAGGTGCTATACAAACTATGATAGCTGCTTCATTGCTGACTGACAAGCCTTTCGAGCCTGTTTTCAGCATTGACGACAAAAAAAAGGTGCGAATTGAAAAAATTACCATCGAAAACGAAAAATTATTGGCTCATCTGGTCCCTGCATCGTAACAAATCCGGTCTTTTTACCCAATAATTCGACACAAACGAGGTTTTTAGAATTAATAACCACTATTTTATTCGCTCCATGGCGCTTTGTGAAATGAGCCCGTTATCTTGGTCCGTTTCTGGTTCGGATGAAAAAATATACAAATTCGACAAAAATATTATTGCCATTGACGGATTTGACGATTATTATAAGAAGTTTGATTGTAAGGATTAAACGCTACCAAAGCTAAACTTTGAGTTAGAAGGCATTAAAATGGTATTAACAGGATTAGCAAACAGTGCAAAGTAGGCAAATAACATTTAGCCTGCACGGATGCATTTCTGCGCATGATGGTGGCTTGGAAATCGGTTTTCTGCTTCAATTGTCGCGAAAAACGAATGAGGTGTTTCAGTATCGGAGGCAGATGATGTAGAGTAAACTAAAGCTACAACCTCTGTTCGTTTTGCGTGCCGGGTAAACCTGCTTTATAAGGTTCCGGCTTTGGAAGTGGAAACGTGAATAGTTTCCATTTTTTTTTGTCCGAAACCGGAAATCGGTTCCGGGCCGGGAAAAGACAATAAATTTGTGCTGTATTAAAGAGAAAAGATAATGAGTCAGGAATTACTAAGAATCGTGGAAAATATTGCCCGCGATAAAAACATCGACAAGGAATCCATATTTGTGGACCTTGAGGAAGCAATGGTTTCGGCAGCGAGGAAGCATTTCGGCGAGCCGGAAAGCGATATAATTGTAAATATAGATAGAAGCAACGGTCAGATCACTGCATCTAAAGACAACGAGATAATCGATATCAAACGTCTTGGCCGAATCCCGGCCCAGACAGCTAAACAAGTGATGATACAGAAGATACGGGCTGATGAAAGAGACAGTATCTATGCCGAGTTCGTTCAACGGAAGGGAGAAATCGTAAGCGGCACGGTCGTAAGATATGAAAGCGGAACGGTTATCGTTAATCTGGACCGGTGGACTGAAGCCTTTATGCCAAAAGGCGAGCAGATAATGGGCCAGACCCACCGTGTAAGCGAGAGAATTCGGGCTCTTATTCTCGACGTCAAAGAAACCTCTAATCAGGTCAAGATTATTCTTTCCAGGACTCACCCTGATTTTATTCGGCGGCTGTTCGAGTTGGAGGTACCGGAGATTAATGAAAAAATCATCGAAATAAAAGCATTAGCCAGAGAGGCAAGCTATCGAACCAAGGTAGCCGTCATTTCTTTTGATGAGAAGGTTGACCCGGTCGGCGCGTGCGTGGGTGTTCGCGGCAGCCGGATAAAGAATATAGTTGATGAATTAGGTGGAGAAAAAATAGATATTGTCCGCTGGAATGAATCGTCACAGGTGCTGGTAGCGAATGCATTAATGCCGGCAAAAGTAAGCGAAATCGCCCTGTGTTTTGAATTAGGAAGAGCAACGGTTGTTGTCGATGAGGACCAGCTCAGTCTTGCGATCGGCAAGCACGGTCAAAATGTCCGCCTGGCCGCCAGATTAACCGGTTGGGATATCGACATACTAACGCCGGAAGAGTATAACCTTGGCATCGAAAGATTGACAAACTGTATTAAGGCAGTGGAAGGCGCCAACGACTCCATAGTTGATAAACTGATAGCATTAGGCATAATATCAATGGGAGACCTTGATGATGTTGGGGTCGAACCACTGGTTAATGAACTTAAGATTGACGCGGAAATCGCCGGCAAGTTAATTGCAGCGGTTCCCAAAGAAATCGAACGTCTTGATGCGGAATCTAAAAAGATAGAGATTGAGAAGCAATTAAACCAACAGACAAAAGAATCTGAAAATAAAGCATAGATATATCTCGATTGAGATAGAATGTATTAAACAGGGCTAAAATTGGAGATTTATATTTGGCCAGTACAAGAGTTTATATTTTAGCCAAGGAGCTTGGAATAAAAAGCTCTGCGATCGTGAAGAAATGCAAGGATGAGGGTCTGGACGTAAAGAACCATATGTCAGTGCTCTCCGCCGGCCTCGCTGCCACTATTCGAGAATGGTTCAGCGAAGGCGAAAATGTTACAACGGTCGAGACTTCTGAGAAGGTGGACCTGGCAAAGGTCAGAATCAAAAAGAAAAAAAAGAAAAAAACACCAAAAGGTTGGAAACCAAGAGGAATTAAATATAAATTACCAGGAGAAACAGAAATAGAAGCAAAAAGGAGATTGAAATATATGTATCAAGAAAATATCATTA
>JAVVFI010000314.1:0-6738 GCA_032250555.1 Sedimentisphaerales bacterium | reverse complement strand
ATGGCGGACGCGTGATGGGCATGCCGCGTTTGCCTTCGAGTGATGCAATCAGAGCGGTTTCTTCACCACAGACAAACGCGCCGGCACCCATTCGAACCTCGATGTCGAAGCTAAAACCAGTCCCTGCAATATTTTCACCGAGCAGACCAAATGTTCTTGCCTGTTCGAGAGCGATATTAATGTGCTCGACTGCAATGGGATATTCTGCGCGGACATAAATAAAGCCCCTGCCAGCACCTATAGCATAAGCGGTGATAATCATACCCTCAATGACACGGTGCGGGTCGCCTTCGAGCAAGGCCCTGTCCATAAATGCACCGGGGTCACCTTCATCGGCGTTGCATATCAGGTATTTTTCATCACCGGGTGATTTTCGTGCGAAACTCCATTTTAGGCCTGTTGAAAAACCGGCACCACCACGACCTCTGAGGCCAGAAGAGGTTACCTCCTCGATAATCTGCTGTGGTTGTTTTTCAGTCAGAGCTCGAATAGTGTTAATGTAACCACCATATTCTATCGCGTTCTCGATTCTCCTGGGATCGATTCTACCGCAGTTTTCAAGTACCTTTCTATTCTGTCTTTTGTAGAAGTCGATGTCACTAATTTTAACCGCCGGTTTGCCGTCCTGTGTTACAGCAAGGCGGTCGAGAGGTTTAGCATCCTGAATTGTAGTTTTGATTATTTCCTCGACATCCTCTGGTGTAACGCCGCCATAGAGGTATTGATATGGTTCGATGAGCACTGCAGGAGCGCGTGCACACATACCAATACAACCAGTCTCGACGACTGCAACCTGCTTATCGAGGGAAAGCCGTTTCAACTGTTTACGGAATTCCGTGCAGACATCCTGAGCACCGAGGGCCCGACAGCCTGTCATACAAATAAGTACTCTGGCTTTAAGGTTTTGCCGGCTGCTTATAATCTGCTGGTGTAGTTTCTCAATATCCTGCAGTGATTTTATTTTGCTGGGGGTCATTTCTTCTAAGCATACCTTTCGAGAATGCCTTTAATTTTTCTGGCATTAAGGTGGCCGTAATAATCATTGTTGACCATCATAGCCGGCGCAAGAAAACATGTTCCAAGACAGGCAACAGTTTCAAAAGTGTAACGCATATCTTCAGTGGTTTCATTCGGTTCAATACCCAGAGTATTCTTGATAGCCTTAATTATATTCGGGCCGCCCTTGACGTGACAGGCGGTGCCCCGGCAACATCGTACTGTATGGCGGCCGTGCGGTTCAAGATAGAACTGCTCATAGAATGTCGCAACACCATAGATTTGGCTGGCTGAAATACCAGTACGGTCGCTGACAGCCATCAGGATTGGTTTCGGAAGGTAACCATAGGCTTTTTGTACCTGCTGTAAAATCGGTACGAGGTCGTTTGGGCCGGCGTTGGGCATTGTGGCGAGAATCTTGTCCAGTAGTTCCATATCTAAACAAGATGTATTACTGATGTTTGCGCTCATTGAACTGCCTAAAAATACATTGCCATCTTAAAGTGAGAGAATTGTATAAGCCCGTGGGGACTATTGCAACAAAAATATCATCCAAACCTGTCAAACTGTCAAACCTGAGGACGCGGCAGTAAACCGGCACGCTCAAGGATGACAGGTGTAATACTCTCCCAGCCAATAGGCATAAGATGAATACCGGAAACTCCCTCGATGCCCTTTATCTTTTCTATCATCTCAAGACAAATTTTAATTCCTTCTTCTTTGGCGTCTTCTGCGGACTCCATTCTCGTGATAAGCTCATCTGGTATGCTCATTCCCGCAACTTCACTCTTCATATATTTAAGTGCCCTGTGAGAACGAACTGGCGTAAGGCCCGCAAGGATATATACCTTCTTGTGCAGACCTTCTTTGACAACAAGCTCCATCCAACGGCTGAATTTGTCAAGATCAAAAACACACTGAGTCTGGATGAAATCGGCTCCTGCGTTGATTTTTTTGGCAAGGCGCGCCACCCTGAATTCAAACGGATCGGCAAACGGATTTTCGACGGCACCGATAAATAATCTCGGCTCGTGCTCTTTTATCAGATCGCCTGAAATGAATTGCTTTTCGTCCCTCATCCTCTTTACCATCGCAATCAACTGCACAGAATCAATATCAAAGACATTTGCCGCCTGTGGGTGATTTCCGAATATCTGGTGGTCGCCCGAAAGGCAAAGAAGGTTCTTAACACCAAGGGCGGCTGCTCCGAGGATGTCGCTTTGCATTGCAATTCTGTTCCTGTCTCTGCATACCATTTGTACAACAGGCTCGACACCGCAGGATATCGCAATAGCGGCGGCGGCGATACTTGACATTCTCACTATCGCCGTCTGGTTGTCCGTTATATTGGCACCTTCTACGTTTCCAAGACAATGTTGAGCTTTCTTTTTTACAGCTTCGGGGTTGGCATTCTGGGGCGGGCCAAGCTCGGCTGTAACTGCGAATTCCCCTGCTGTTAGCACTTTTTCGAGTCTGCTGTCTGATTTCATAGCATGGCCTCTTCGAACTTTGTTTTTCGTTGTCCTGCGTTAGTGCTTGTTCGCCAGTCTTTGGGTTCTCTGACAACGGTAAGATTATCGAGTTTGCCCAGTTTTTTGAGCCGGTCATAAATCAACTGCCAGGCACATTCAGTATCTTTCTCAACCTCACATTTTCCATCAGCCGAACCGCCGCAAGGGCCGTTCAGCAGTTTCTTCGCACATCTAGCGATAGGGCATACACCGCCAGTCCATTCGAGGACACAGTCTCCACAGCCGGCACATCTTTCATCCCAGAGTGCGTGCTCCACAGGATATCCCATAAATTTCGTATTCAGTCCCGGGATTGTTATCGATTCCGGGTGTCTCTCGGTCATAGCCTGGACTCCTACACCACAGGCTATTGAGAGAACCGCTTCAACTGTTTCAAGCTCTTTTTTAAGTTCGTCGATGAATTCATATTCACACTGTCTTTCTGGCGTGCATTCGATTATCTCTATCTCTTTGCCCTGTTTCTTTCGTGCCATTTTTACCTGGGACGCCAGAAGCTCGGCGGCTTTCGCGCCACCCGAGAAGCATATAGTGACGCATCCGCCACATCCCATCAGCATAATCTTTTTATAATCTTTTATTGAATCGAGTATTTCATCCAGGGGTTTTCTGTCAGCTACAATCATACAAGCGCCCTTTCATTGAGGAACTTTCCAGCATCCGTAATATGCTTTAATATGCCGAGTTCTTTGGCTTCGATTCCCAGAGCCAGGCCCATAAGCTCGGTGAAATAAAATATGGGTGTGTGGAAATTCGTTTTGAATTTGCTGTTAATCTGTGTCTGCCTGCCGTCGAGATTGGCATGACAGAGGGGGCAGCCGACCGAGATAGCATCGGCACCGGATGATTCGGCATCGGCCAGGATTTTGTTTGTCAGCTCAAGAACAACATCGGTTTTTGTTAATGCAAACGCGGCACCGCAGCAAAAGGTCTTCATGTTCCAGTCAACTGCTTCGGCGCCGAGAGCTTCGAGGAGAGACTCCATCTGAGTAGGATTTTCAAATTTCTTTTTGCCGGTTACTTTCGGGGGCCTTGTCATAAGGCAGCCGTAGTAGCATGCCACTTTCATACCTGCAAGGTTCTTAACGACCTTTTCTTTGACAGTATCTACACCAGCCTTTTCTGTTACAACGTCGAGCATATGCAGAACTTCGATATCTTCGGGATATTCCATATCAATCACTGTCTCGACATCTTTTTTCATGTTATTGTCTGTAAGACGCTGCTGGGTAACTTTCAATCTCGAATAGCACGAGGCGCAGGGTGCAAACACCTGCTTCAAATCATCTGTTTGACGAACCATCGCAAGGGTCTTGGCCGGCAAGGCTACGGACATCAGGTCATCGTACTGATGCGCAGGAGATGAGCCGCAGCATACCCAGTCTTTCACCTCCACGAGATCAATTCCCAGAGCCTGGCAGACTTTCCTCGTCGAAATATCATACTCGATACCGCTCGAATGCAGCGAACAACCTGGATAATATGCGATCTTCATTTCTTTAATTTCTTTAATTTCTTTGCCCTTGAAAACATTTTCATCGTAGCAAACGGATTCCTGAATGAGGGCCACAGCTTGAGCTTGCCCTTTTTTATCATTTTCATACCCAGCATCATATCCTTGGTAGGTTTGCCGGAGAATACATTCAGTGCAGCGACAAGGCCAGCCTCGTAGGCCCTTCCCATATACTTTATCATTGTCATCCAGAGCCGGTTGAACAAGGGCAGCTTATTATTTTCGGCCTTTATCTTTTGTTGCTGGCCGATAATTCTCATCGTATCTATAACGTGAGCAATATCTATATCCTGAGGACACCTTGTCGAGCAGGTTTGACAGGACACGCAGTACCAGATAGTATTTTGTTTCATCGCTTCATCGACCATCCCGAGCTGAGCATATCGCATCAGTTCAGTCGGTGTGCTGTCCATAAACATTCGAGACGGGCATCCGGAAGCGCACTTTTTGCACTGATAGCATAGAAAAACATTCTCGCCGCTTAGCTTCGCGATTTCCTGGGCAAAACCGGCATCAAGCTTTATGTTTTCCTGTTTAACAACTTTCATTACTTCTGCGGCTCCTTTTGGGCATTGCCATTCGCAGGACCTAACTCTTTGACTCTCTTTGTCATTTCTTCCACGTATTCGGCAAACTTGCCGCCCATCGCAGAGGAAAGATTAAACATCTCGATTCGTAGCGGGTCTGTTCCTACCTCGGCAAGGAGCTTCTTTACATATGCAACTCGTTTCCTTGCGCGGAGATTTCCCTCGATATAGTGACATTCACCCTCCAGACACCCAGCGACAAATACGCCATCGGCGCCGTCTTCGAAAGATTTCATAAGATGTATAGCGTCGACCTTGCCGGTACAAGGCAGCCGGATAATCCTAACGTTAGGGGGGTACTGTACGCGCATCGCGCCAGCAAGGTCTGCGGCAGCAAACGCACAGAAGTTACAGCAGTACGCCACTATTTTAGGTTCGAACTCACTCATTGGCTACCAATTCATTTGCTTCTTTAAGAAGCGCCCTGGTCTTGGCGATAACCTGAACATCTTTGTAGTGCATTAATTGAATGGCCTTTGCCGGACATTCGGAAGTGCAAATGCCACAGCCGTGACACATTGCAGTTTCAATCTCGGCAACGCCTTCTTCGTTTATTACAGGCACATCATACGGGCAGGTCCTGACACAGGTAAGACACGCGGCACATTTGTCCGGGTCAACAACAGAAACGACGCCGCTTATTTCCATGACGTCCGCCGATAGGATTCTTACAGCTCTTGCGGCGGTGGCCTGGGCCTGGGCGACACTTTCGTCAATGAACTTGGGAGTGTGACAAGCACCGCATAAGAAAATACCATCAGAAGCAAAGTCAACAGGCTTTAGTTTCATGTGCGCCTCGAGGAAGAAACATTCAAGGGTCAAGGGAACTTTGAAAGCCGTCCCGACCTTGTCATTCTCTTCGGAAGGCACTATTGCTGTTGTGAGGACAAGAGCATCTGGATTGAAATTCAAGTCCAAGCCGGAATTCAGGTCATGGACACGAACATCAAGGTCACCTGAACTATTTTGAGAGACAACAGCCTTACCATCCAGGTCATATCTAAAGAATAACACGCCGAGCTCCCGAGCTTTGTTGTAATATTGTTCCTTGAAGCCGTAAGTCCTTACATCTCTGTAGAGAATGGCAACGTTGGTTTTAGGATTGGCTTGCTTAATAGCTATTGCGTTTTTAATCGCTTCGGTACAGCACACTCTGCTGCACATTATATTATCCGGCTCTCTGGAGCCGACACACTGAATCATGACGACTTCATTCAGGGATTTGGCAAAGTCCGGGTCTTTTTCAATCAGCTCTTCAAGCTCTAATTGAGTATGGACTTTTTTGTTTTTGCCATAGAGGTATTCATCCTGTTTTGATTCATGGGCGCCGATAGCTATTATGGCCGCTCCGTGTTCTATTTCCACGTCAGTACCTTTATTGTTTATGAGGCTTTTGAAATTGCCTGCGAAACCTTTGCAATGCTTAACCGTGGAATTTTTGTAAACAGTTATTTTATCGTGGCCTGCGACCTGCGATTCCAGTTGCTTCAAAAGTTCCGGGGGCTTGAATCCTTCTACTGTTGTTTTGATTTTGGATAAATTACCGCCGAGCTTGTCGGACTTTTCAACCAGATGCACAGCAAAACCCTGATTAGCTATCGACAGGGCTGTTGTCATACCGGCGACACCGCCGCCGACTACAAGCGCACTTCTTTTCGGTACATAGGTTGAGGTAGCAAGCGGTTCGATAGTTCTTGCCCTTCCAACGGCCATCCTTACAAGGTCTATTGCTTTTTCTTCGGTAACTTCGCCGAGGCGTGTATGGACCCAGGTGCACTGGTCACGGATGTTTGCCATCTCAAACAGATATGGATTCAGTCCTCCTTCTCTGATTGTTTTCTGGAAAAGGGGTTCATGAGTTCTCGGTGTGCAGGAGGCAACAACTATTCTGTTCAAATCGTGCTCTTCAATCTGTTCTTTTATTGTTTTAAGTCCATCAGGAGAACAGGTGTACATCAAATCTGTTGAGAATTTGACGTCCTTGAGGTTTTTGGCGTAGTTGGCGACTTCTTCACAGTTGATAACACCGCCGATATTAGAGCCGCAGTGACATACAAAAACGCCTACCCGTGTTTCAGTATTTAAGACATCTTTTTCCGGCGGATATTCTTCC
>JAVVFI010000313.1:0-6755 GCA_032250555.1 Sedimentisphaerales bacterium | reverse complement strand
ATCGGGAAGACGATGGGGGTGATTGGGATGATGGATAAGATGAAAAGTAGCGCGGCATTTTCTCGACCTCGTTTAGATATAACCAGAATTTCTCCAAAAAAGAGCAGAAAGACAAACTCATCACCGAAGATGACCTTAAAAACGGCAAGAAGCAGGCTGATGATATTGCCAAGAAATACTCCGATGAGGTTGACGTACTCATCAAACATAAATCGGATGAAATAATACTCGATTAGTTTTGACAAAAGTGCATATCTCATAACGGCGCGAGGTATTGTTGAAATACCTTGTGCTGATGTGTACCAACCATATTTTGGGGGATCATAGTGATGTCGGTTGAAAAGATATCAAAAGCTAAACCGCCCAAAAAGTCCGCTACGAAGATAATCAAGCTTATTTTGATATTTATCGTTATTCTGATTGTTCTGGCTTTTTTGCTTGTACCTGCTTTCATTTCCTCCAAGGGAGGCAATCGTTACATATCAGGTAAAATCAACAATTCAATTGACGGCCGGATAGATTTCGCCGGTCTTTCAATGGGCTGGTTCAAGGGGATCAGTATTGCAGGACTTAGTTTCGCCGATAATGCAGAGACAATTTCTGTCCAGGTAAAGCAAATCACCACAAAGCCCCGCTATGGTTCAATTTTAACCGGCAACCTTTCCTTCGGACAAACAACAATTGACCAGCCGAAGATAAGCATAAATCTGAAAGATCAACCTGTAAGTGAGAGTGGGTCTGTGGGCGTATCCAAGTCGAATCCCGCCAAAGCCGGATATCTTGCCCTTGTTATGGATGTAGCCGTTAACGACGGCAATTTTAAGTTGACAGATTCGAAAGCCAAAACCGTTGAACTTTCTCAGATAAACTCAAAACTGAGTCTGCGGCCGCCCGGCAGGCAAACAGATTTTGATATCAACCTGGCAGTGGCTAACAGCAATGGTGAGAAGTCACAAATTCATGCGGAAGGCAAAATTACACCAGATAAGGCGATAAGAGGCTGGTCTCTCAAAGGTACTAGCGGTGATTTGATTGTAGAAGTTAATGATCTGGATCTCGAATCTTTGGGTTCGATTCTTGAATTGGCTAAAATAGATGTTCAAGTCAAAGGAATGGTTTCAGCAGATATAAACGCGGTAATTAAAGATGGCAACTTTGAAAATTTGACCGGCTCAATCAAAGCAAAGAATCTGGATGTAACCGGACCGGCGCTAAATGGCGACAATCTGAAAACGAAGCTATTGAATGTTGCTGTGAAGCTTAAAAGCCAACAGCAACTGATAAAAATCGAACAATTTCAGTTCAATAGTGATTGGCTCGTTGCGCAGGCAGGCGGAATGGTTCCCACTACGTTTAGTTCCTGGTCCGACTTTTTAACGTCCGAGTCGGATGTTAGCTTGAATGCTGATTTCGAACTTGATGCCGCCGCAGCTCTTTCTCAAATGCCCCACACATTTGGTATCAAAGAGGAAATGAAGATTACATCTGGTAAATTAAGCGGAAATATTACAGCAAATCGCGGCAAACTTAATGGACAGGTTAATCTCAAAGAATTGACAGGCACCATTGAAGACAAAAAGCTTGCTCTTTCTCAGCCGGTTACAGGCAAGCTTCAGATTTCAACCGATAAGAAGAAAATACGTTTCGATGAACTCGATGTAACAGCTTCGTTTGCAAAAATTAATGCCAGCGGATTTCTTGAACAGCTTAAATATGACGGTTATGTTGACCTGAAAAAGCTGCAATCGGAATTCGGCCAGTTCGTAGATTTAGGTCAATACGAAATTGCCGGCGAGGTTTTTGAGCAGGGCACTTTATTGGTTAATAAAAGCGAGATAACGGGAAGCGGTGCGTCACAGATTAAAAATCTTAGCATATCTGCAAAGGATGGTACAACAGCGCAAGAACCGGGGGCGGATATCAAATTTGCTTTTGCTGTGGACAGAAAGACTCAGGTGCTGACCTTTAATTCAATTGAAGCAAATGCGAGCCTGGGCCAAATCAATATAAACCGGGGCATTTTTCCACTCGGTGGAAATACGCAAGTACCTGTGAGTATGGATATATCAGCTAAGAAGGTTGACCTTGAAAAAGTGAAGCCATTTGCGGTTTTATTTGCTTCTTTACCTAAAGAAACACAGCTTGCCGGAATCGCCGAATCTAAAATCTCCATAAACTCGGAAAAAGAAATCTACAAAGTAAAAACCGACTCGACAAAGATTCAAGACCTAAAGTTTGTTTATCCCGGAGAGAAGCCTTTTGATGCCAATGAAGCTTTACTTGTTTTGGATGCTGAGATTAATCCGAAAGAAAAAACTATTAATATTAAAAAATTAGAATTTGATACTCCCCAGATTAAAATCCGTAAGGGAGAATTTAATAAGCTTAATAATTCCGGTAAAACTAAATTGACCGGACAGGCGGAATTAGAGTATGACTGGGCGGCACTCAGTGTTTTCACTGCACCGTTTCTTCCGGAAGGTCTGACACTTAAGGGACAGAGGAAAGATTCTGTCAGTTTCCTCAGTGAATATGCTACCGAGGAGCCTGACAAACTCATGGCTAATCTTACCGCAGATGCTAAACTGGGATTTGGACAGGCCGGTTATATGGGATTGGATTTTGGCCCAACCGACGTAGATATTCAAATACGTAACGGCCTGCTCAAAATTAAACCGTTTGAGACTACTGTCAACGAAGGCCTGTTTAGTTTTGCCGGTCAGGTGGATTTCAACCAAAAGCCAGCTCAATTGAAAATGGCCGAACCTCTCCAGCTAATGAAGAATATAAAAATCAACGACCAGACTACAAAAAAGCTACTGATGTACCTCAATCCAATTTTCGCAGATGCCGTCAACGCCAGCGGCATTGCTTCTTTTAATTGTGAACAGCTCACTATTCCGCTCGATGCTGCCGCCAAAAATCAAGTTGAAGTTGCTGGTACGGTTTCAATGGACCAATTGCGCATGCAGGCCTCAGGTTTACTCAGCACGATTTTTTCAGCCGGCGGTACCAGTGCCCGCGATGCGGTTATTACTATCCATCCTACGAAGTTCGTCTTGCGGGATGGATTTCTCAGATATGATGATATGCAGATGGATATCGGTGACAATCCCGTCAATTTCAAAGGTGTTATCGGGCTTGATAAGAGCCTGGATATGACCGTAACTTTACCCTATACCGCCGACGGCAGAACGGTAAGAGTCGGCCAGGCAACAACCAGCCAAAGGATTAAAGTACCACTCAGGGGTACTGTCGATAAGCCCGAACTTGATGTTGGCAAACTCCTTGAGGGCCAGTTACTGCAACAACTGGAGAAGCAATTGCCGAATCTTCTTGAACAATTATTAAAATAACATCGAAAAATTAGTAAATCGTAACAATTCCAAAGTTGCCAATATTCTTCATTTAGTCTGCTGTTTTCCCGCAGGTTCCCCCCTGAATTGACCGATATAACCCTGAATAGAAAGGGTATAAGTATGTTAACGCTTAAGAAGCTTTTAACCACGCCGACGACTCAGCTTGGCAAAGCCGGGCGGTTTGCGGTCTTTCAGATTAAACTGTGGTCTCATTGTATCAGGCTGCTGGAGAAAAACCATGCAGGCCGCCAGGCGGCCGCCCTGTCGTATCATACAGTTTTCGGAATTGTGCCTCTGGCTATCGTAACGCTTTTGATATTCCAACTCTTTCCGACCTCAAGCGATATCGGCGAAAAACTGAAAAAATTCGTTTACGACCAAGCCAACTTAACAGCCTTCGAGAGTCCCGCTGCGGGAACCGAAGACACCCAGGAAACTATAACCCTTACAGAGCACCTCGATGCAATAGTCGGCAAATTCTTCACAGGGGTAAACAAAGGCTCTATCACACTATTTAGTGTGGCGATTGTTATCTGGGCGGCCCTGGCTCTGCTGTCAACAATAGAAAGAACCTTCAACAACATCTGGCACGTTCCGAGGGGAAGGAATTTTCTGAATCGAATAATCAACTATTGGGCTATACTGACCCTTGGACCGCTGCTGCTTGGCCTGGGCGTGTACACCATCGCTCAATATAATACTTTGGCAAAGTTACAAAAAACCCTGTTAACTTATATTGCTCCGACGTTGGTCTCTTATATTGTCGCGATTGTGGCGTTTTTCTTTCTGTACTTCGTTTTACCGAATACTAAGGTTAAGGCAAAAGCTGCCATCTGGGGCGCCGCGGTAGCGGCATTGGTCTGGATAGCTGCCAAAAGTGCCTTCGGATACGGTATCACGGAATTGAAATTGTACAGCACAGTATATGGTGTAATGGCCCTGGTCCCAATGACGGTGCTCTGGATTTATATCACCTGGCTCACAGTGCTGTTCGGCCTGCAGTTGACCTTTACCACTCAGCACCTCAGGAGTCTCGACGCCGCTGAGATTGCCGCTGCCAAACAAACCGAAGAATATTTCATGGCAAACGACAATACCGCAATAAACATCGTCAGAGAGATAGCCCTTGCTTTCGTGAAGAATCGGGCGCCTGTTTCGCCGGAGGTTATATGCAGTAAGTTAGATGTTCCTCCTGAGTTCGGAGAAAAAATTCTGGATCATCTCGTCAGACGAGGACTGATAGCAAAAACTTCCGAGCCAACAGTTGGTTTCCTGCCTGTAAAAGACCCGGAAAATATCAGGTTGTCCGATATCGCCGAAGCCGTATCCGCAGCGGGTTTTGCACAATCGGCACCCGATCAGCCGCAGGTTCTTGAGCAGATAAACAAAACTCAGCGGAATACCCTTGCTCAATACAGTCTGAAACAAGTTCTCAATGTCGAACAAGATAGCGAACAATTACTTAAGCAAAATCATGAGGGCATTGTAAATAAAGAACAGGCCGAAGAAAAATAGTGCCGCAGCACAAATAATCAGCACTATCCGCATTCCTCGCGGGCCAAGCAATACCGATCCTTTGAAACTCGCCCACGATAAAGCAGTCAGCCAGATAAAATCGCACAGCCAATGAACGATTGCGAATATCACAAAGGCCCATATCCCTATTCCGGTAGCAGTGGTTGCAAGAGTTAATCCGACGGTCGCCCACCAGACAAGAAAATACGGATTACTTGCCGATAGTATTATCCCTGTCAATACCGGCGTACTTTTGGTAACTTTGGTTTGTTGTTCTTCTGCTGCTCGCAGACTCTTGAGCATTTGAATTGCCATTATCAGCAAAAAAGTTCCGCCTGCCAAACCGATGATTATTTGCGCGGTGGGAAGTTTTAGTATTCGGCCCAGACCCAACACTATCAGCACCATCAGTGGAAACTCGACAATGCCATGCCCGATAGCTAAAAACATGCCGGCGTAACGCGAACGTGTACCCATCCCAATCGCCGCCGCCGTCACCGGCCCCGGCGCCATCACGCCGGATAGCGATATTACAATAACCTCAATTAAAAAAAGTATCAGTTCCAGCAGGTCACCAACTTATTCACCGATGATTTTTACTAAAAGACGTTTTTTGCGTTTGCCGTCAAATTCGAAGTAGAAGATGTGCTCCCATGGCCCGAGATGGAGTTTTCCGTTTGTAATTGCGACGACGACCTCACGCCCCATTATTTGCCGTTTCAGATGAGCATCTGCATTGTCCTCATAGCCGTTATGTTTGTATTGGCTGTGGGGTTTCTCAGGGGCGAGCTTTTCCAGCCAGAGTTCGTAATCGTGATGAAGCCCCGATTCGTTATCGTTGATAAATACCGATGCCGTTATGTGCATTGCGTTAACGAGTACAAGGCCTTCCTGGACGCCGCTTTTATCAACAAGCCTCTCTACTTCATTATGTATAGATACAATCGCCCGCCGCTGTGGTATGTCCATCCAGATTTCTTTTGTCAATGTCTTCATAATACAAATCTCCTGTATAGATGCGGCAATTATAGATTCATTACCAGGATTATGAATCCCTTATATTGAATTTTTAATAGCATCTAATCTTTTCCTGGCGTCCGGATCGGTGGTAAACAATTTCTCAAGCTCTTCGCAGGGATACTCATCGCAATATGCACAATTTTCGATATTCTTTCGACTTGCACACTTTCTCATATAGCAGTTATGACTTCCCGAGAATAATTTTCCGCCTTCAGCCTTACATCCATCGCAGTCAGATATCTCCTCCGCCTTATATTCCTGGCCGTAATGCTCTTTAATTTGTTGAGCGATTTCAACTCTCATTTTATATTGTTTCTCTTTGTCCTTTTCCCTCGTTGCCAGGTAGATTGGACAGCCTTGACAATTCAGGCCGCAATAACCAATTGGCTCGTTCATTTTTTTACTCCCTTGTCATAAAGGTAATTTTTTATGTTTACTACTTCAGGAGTTTTTTATAGACCGCTTCGATAGTATCTACCATTGTTTCCGGTGCGAATTTTTCTTTTACGGAATTCCTGCCGTTCTCGCCGAGTTTCTTTCTCAAGTCCTCATCTTCAATCAGCTCTGCACAGGCCTTTGTTAATTGCTCGATATTTTTGGGTTCAATAAGCCGGCCTGTGTTTTCATTTACCACTTCTTTTGCGCCGTCAACGTCGAACGATATGACCGGCCTGCTGCAAAGCATTGCCTGCGGCAGTGTGCGCGCAAGACCCTCCCTCAGGGAACAGTGAACAAGTATGTCGGATGATTGTATGGCAAGAGGTATCTGGCTCGGCGGCAATAGACCGGTGAATTTGAACTTGTCAGTTAATCCTGACTGGCGTACCTGTTGTTTGAAATGTTCAGACAGGTTTCCATCCC
>JAVVFI010000312.1:0-6785 GCA_032250555.1 Sedimentisphaerales bacterium | reverse complement strand
CTGTATCTCATAAAGGACAAGAAACTCATCGCTGATGAAAACGAGCTTGTGATTAGCGATAAAAAAAGAATTTCTTACGATTCAATACAACAAATAAATAAAACATACTTTGAGAAGAAAGGCTTTTTTGTTATTACATATAAAAACAAAGAGGACGGCGAGGCCAGGCTCAGGCTCAGTGACAGAAAGTATGATAATTTGTCCGCTGTTCTGGAGTATATTGTGGCAAAAATCAGTTGACGGCAAGAATACATAACTTTGTGCGTTGTGTATTTATCAAGCAGCAGCAGTTTAAAAGGAACGAAAACATATGAATCATTGTGTTGTAGGATTACAGTGGGGTGACGAAGGCAAAGGCAAAGTTGTCGATATCCTTGCTGAACAGTGCGATATCGTTGTCAGATACAGCGGCGGTGCCAATGCAGGCCATACGGTTGTCGTAGGCGACAGCAAATTTGCCTTGCACCTGCTGCCCAGCGGTTCAATCAGGCCGGGTACCATTTGTGTAATCGCAAACGGCGTAGTCGCTGACCCGGAAGTACTGATAAATGAAATCGAGAAGCTTGCAGGAAAAAATCTCTCTCTGGATAACAGGCTTTTAATAAGTGAAAACGTTCACGTTGTTCTGGATTATCACAAAAAAGAGGACCAGTTACGTGAAGAATCTCTCGGTAAAAGCAAACTCGGCACAACAATTCGAGGGATCGGCCCGTGTTATGCCGATAAAATCGGCAGAAGCTATGCGGTTCGTATGGCCGACTTGAGAGACCTTAACAAGCTTAAGGCAAGGCTTGATAAAATTGTGGAATATAAAAACAAAGTCTTTGGGGCGGTTTACGGAGCCGAGCCGATGAAGGCCGATGAAATCTTTGAAAAGTGTAAATCTTACGCCGAAAAGCTGCTGCCCTTTATAGCAGATACGACTGAATATCTGCACAAAGCAATCACCAATGGAAAATCCATTCTTTTCGAAGGCGCTCAGGGTTCACTGCTGGATTTGGACCACGGCACTTTTCCATTTGTCACCAGCTCGAATTCAAGCTCACTCGGAATGCCGGCCGGCTGCGGCGTACCGGCCAGACTTGTTGATAAATTTACCGGCGTTGTCAAAGCATACTCGACAAGGGTCGGTGCCGGTCCCTTCCCCACTGAGCAGGAAAATGAGACTGGTCAGTATATCCGTGACAAAGGTCACGAATACGGTACGACAACAGGACGCCCCCGTCGATGCGGGTGGTTCGATGCAGTAGCTGTATCATACGCGTCAACCATCGGTGCTATTGATTCGATAGCAATGATGCACCTCGATACCCTGGCCGGACTAAAAGAATTGAAAATTTGCAGGGCATACAAAATCAGCGGTCAGGAAAAAACATTCTTCCCCGCGAATACGGAAAAGCTATTACAGGCAACTGCCGTCTATGAAACCATGCCAGGCTGGGATGAGGATTTGTCCGAAGTAAATGATTTTAACGATTTGCCCATGAATGCCCAGAACTATGTCTGCCGAATCGAAGAACTGATAAGAACACCAATTACAGCCGTTGGGATCGGGCCTAAACGAAGTCAGACAATATTCAGATAACAGAAACTAAAAATATTGCGCGAAGTTCAGAAATCCTGAATCCTTAATCGTAGTCTTAAAAAATGAAAAGCTTTGAAGAGAAACGTAAAGAAACTGCCGAGCGTCTTGGCGTAAAACCCGAGCAGATGCCCCGGCATATTGCCATAATTATGGACGGCAACGGCCGATGGGCGCAGAGACAGGGACTTCCGAGGGTTGAGGGACATAATGAAGGAGGCAAAACAGTCGAAACTATCGCTCTAAGATGTGTCGATTTTGGTGTCGAAACTTTAACTTTATATTCCTTCAGCATAGAAAACTGGAAAAGACCCCAATACGAAATCAATGCCCTTATGCATCTTTATACCCAATACCTTGTCGTGATTCGGGACATGCTCAAGAGAAATAACGTAAAACTTGTTCATCTGGGCAGAAGGGATGGAGTGCCGGATTCCGTATTAGCCGAGATTGATACGACAATGGAACTGACCAGCGCCAATACCGGCATGATACTCGCCCTGGCGCTGAACTACGGGGGCAGAGCGGAAATAGTCGATGCCGCCCGGAAAATCGCACAGGAATATAAAAGCGGCGACCTGAGTTTGGATGATATTGATGAGCAATGTATAAACCAGCATCTATATACAGCGGGACTTGCCGAGCCGGACCTGCTGATACGCACTGCAAATGAAATGAGAATCAGTAACTTTCTGCTCTGGCAAATTTCATATAGTGAATTCTACGTCACAAAAACCTTTTGGCCGGATTTCAAAAAAGAATCTTTGGAAGAAGCAATCCTGGCCTACGCTCAACGAAACCGGCGTTTCGGATCTATCAAATAAACTGATAAAACCATAAGCGCAGCGGGAGAACGTATTTTTCCATTTTCCGAACCAATGCTATGATATGAAATAAAAATATATGCTCAAACACAGGTTATTTTTTGGAATTTTGATGTCAGCGCTTTTCATAGCCGTTGTAATTTTCGACGGCTGGCTGGACGGCTCTATTACGGCTTTGGCCGACGATGATATACCTATACAGGGAACAATTTTTTGCCTCCTCATCGCCCTGCTTGCAATCCCAGCCCAGCTTGAATTATCAAAACTCGCAGCAGCCAAAAACCTGAAGGTTTTTCTTCCCGTCTCAATCATTTCCTCGATTTTGTTCGCAACCAACGGCTATTTGCTGCAGTTTATAAATATCAGGCCGGAAACCTACCTGATCTTCCTCTCGGCATTCGTATTGTTTGCTTTGCTTTTATATCAATATTTATTCCATAGAATATCAGGGGTACTGGCTAACTGCGGTGTAAGTTATTTTTCTATTTTATATTTAGGCCTTTTGAGCAGCTTCTGTATAAATATGCGGCTCGAATTCGGCCCCTGGCCATTGCTGATGTTCATTTTTGTAGTAAAAGCCGCTGACATAGGAGCTTACACGATCGGAAGCTTATGTGGAAAGCACAAATTTTCGCCTAAAATAAGCCCGGGAAAAACATGGGAAGGAATGGGTGGCGCAGTCGCATTTGCAATTATTGTTGCTATTGGCTTTGCCCTAAGTTGTGATATAATGTCATGGTGGTTCGCGATAATCTTTGGCCTTTGCCTTGCTTTTATTGGGCAGGTTGGAGATTTGGTCGAATCTATGATTAAGCGGGACGCTGAGCAAAAAGATTCCGCAAATAAAGTGCCGGGATTCGGTGGAATTTTGGATATTATCGATTCCCCTCTCGTAGCGGCGCCGTTTGGCTGTTTGTTCTTTATGCTGGGCTATTGATTGGGAAGAGTTTTGGAAGTTAAGATACAATTAGATTCAACCGATAAGCAGCTTGAATTGTTTGGTCCTGCCGACAGTTACCTTCGGCTTCTGAGGGATTCACTTGGAGTGCATATTACCGCACGGCAAAGTAGTTTAATTATCACTGGCAAGCAGAAAGATGTAGATAAGGCCGTTGAGGTCATCGACAAGATGCAAAAGCAGCTTCTCAAAAGCCATTCACTTTCAACCGCAAACGTAACTGCTTTTATACGCCAAAGCGATGCACCTGCAATTCCCCAAAACAGCGAATCGATATACGTCTATGCTTCTAAAAAGGTCATTAAACCGTCCACAAAAGGACAGGCAAAATACATCAAAACAATGCAGACAAACGACCTTACGTTTTGCACCGGACCGGCCGGAACGGGAAAGACTTATCTTGCTGTCGCAATTGCCGTGTCAATGCTGAAAAAAAAGCAAATCAGGAGAATTGTACTGGCACGTCCGGCAGTCGAAGCCGGCGAGAAACTCGGCTTTCTCCCGGGGGACATACAGGCAAAGGTCAATCCGTATCTACGCCCCTTGTTTGACGCTCTCGAAGATATGATGGATTTCACCCAGATGAAAAAATTTATTGAGCTGGATATCATCGAGATAATTCCGCTCGCCTTTATGAGAGGCCGAACGTTAAACGAAGCCGTCATTATCTGTGATGAGGCCCAAAACACTTCCGCAATGCAGATGCTAATGGTCTTGACAAGACTCGGACATGGCTCCAAAATGATAATAACCGGTGATATAACACAGATTGACCTCGAAAGGGGCCAGATAAGTGGAATGATAGAAGCGATTGACATATTGAAACGAATCAAAGGAATAGGATGTGTGGAGCTGAACCAGAAAGATATAGTCAGACATCGACTGGTACAGAATATTGTGCAGGCTTATAAAAAAAAGGCAAAAGCTGATTAGTCATGACTTCGTTTTGTATGGGATAAATAGATGCCGCTTTGGAAGAAAATAAGTCCTCGTAGAATTCAGGTCCGCAAGAATATAGCTGACGACCGTTTTACAAGAATGAGCAGCCTGCTTAACACCGATTCTTTAATCTCGATTCTGCTGTGGCTGCTTTTCGTCCTGCTCTGTGTTCCAATTTTAACTTTTGAGTTGATACAGCAGGTCCATTACTTCCATTTGATATTTACCTCGGTTATCGTATTACTAATCTGTCTTGCCATCGCCTTCTATATCCACCACTACCAAAAGCGAATAATAATAAACCACGCCAGAGCCCTGGCGCTTGTCGGTTTATATACTTTGCTGCTGGTTACAACCAAAGTTACGTCTTTGCTGTTCAATCATACCTCCGGCGCCACCGGAAGCGCTGTCACCGCCGCCATTATCCTGACAATCGCTTATAACCAGCGATTTGCGATAGGCATGATTATGTTTTACTGTCTGCTCGCATGTTTCGCCGTAGGAAATATGAACCAATATCAACTGACGGATATCAACCTGTTTTTGACGATGATTGCCGGAGCCGTTACGTGCTGTTTCTCTTTAAGAGAAATCCGTACAAGAATGAAGCTCCTCCAGGTCAGCGCTCTGTCGGCCGCGATTGTATTTTTAACATCAGGTTCCCTGGCCAGCCTGGACTTTTTGGCCGAAAAAGTATCGCTGCCGGACGTCTTCAGCAATGCAGGTTACCACGCCGGTGCTGCTTTCCTTATCGGCCTCCTGATACAGAGCTTACTTCCCCTCATCGAAAAAGTCTTCCACATTGCGACAAGCATGACTCTTTTGGACTATAGCGATGCGAATCAGCCCTTGTTGAAAAAACTTGCAATGGAAGCGCCCGGCACCTTTAGTCACAGTCTTCTGATAGGCTCCATTGCAGAGGCCGCCGCCGAAGCAATCAATTGCAATGGGCTTTTGTGCCGGGTCGGCGCATATTACCATGACATCGGAAAAATAAACAAGGCATCCTATTTTATCGAAAATGAATTCGGCTCCGCAAGTCGTCATAAAGAACTGTCGCCTACAATGAGCCAGCTCATTATCGTCGGACACGTTAAAGACGGAATAGAAATGGCCCGAGAATACAACCTGCCCAATGTGCTCAGACAATTTATCGAAACACACCACGGAACTACCTTAATCGAACACTTTTACAACGAGGCAAAAAAATTAACGGTTAAAAACTCGAAAGGAAAACCAATCGACGAGCCTTCCGAGAGCGAATTCAGATACCCGGGCCCGAAACCAAGAACCAAAGAAGCCGCTATCGTTATGCTCTCCGATACCGTTGAGGGCGCTGTAAGGAGCCTCCCGGAAGTTACCCCGACAAAGGTCGAGGCGGTAGTACACACTATGTCTATGAGACGCCTGCAGGACGGCCAGTTCGACGAATGCGACCTGTCGCTGCGGGAATTACACAACATAGAAGCAAGTATATCAAAAACCCTCGCCGCACATCATCACGGGCGAATCGCATATCCAAAACCCCCGGATGAGCCGGCAGAGGTGAAGCCACGTGTCGGGCTGCCCAGATAACAAAACAATTAACAATCATGGCCACCGCTAAACAAGACCAGGAAATCGTCATTCAAATCGCTAATAAATTCTCCGGTATAGATGCTCCTCCATCCAAAATCAAAAAATTGGTCCGGACCGTCCTGGATCGCTTCGGGCTTTCGAAGGCAACGGTTAGTATTGCAATAGTCGATGATGCCGAAATCAGAAAATTAAACAGCAGGTTTCTCAATCGCAAATCGAATACCGACTGTCTGAGTTTCGACCTGTCGGACACCCGGGAGCCGCAGTCGCCCAAACTGTTCGAGCTGATTGTAAACGGCGAAATGGCCGTCAGGCAGGCGGATATGAGGGGCCATGCGAGCCAGGCCGAGCTTGCACTGTACATAACACATGGGCTGCTGCACAACCTCGGTTTCGACGACGCCACAGACAGCAAAGCCCGCAAAATGCACGATATGGAAGATAATATTTTACAACAACTTGGGTACGGTTTCGTATATAATAAGAACGCAAAATCATAAGGGTACGTTTGTTTTCCCTTTATGATTTGCGAAATATATTTAATTGAAAGGGATATAAAGAAGTGGGCTACATCGGCTGGGCTGTATTATTCATTTGTTTTCTCGCGGGCGGAACGTTGTTCTTTTCCGCAAACGCATTCGCGCTGCGCATATTTTCAATCGTCAAATTACAGGAAGCCTTCAAAGCGGCTAACAAAAAGAAAAATTCGGAACTGCTCGCCGAACAATTGGCCGAAAAATCCGAAGAGTTGATTTTAACGTGCTTTTTCTACCGCCTCATCCTCAACGTATGTATATTACTTCTGCTGGTATCGATTTTCATTTCTCCCAAACCGTCGGCAGAACTCCCAGCGACCATAATCAGCTATCTGCTTACATTTATTATCGCAATGGTAATATTTTCC
>JAVVFI010000311.1:0-6813 GCA_032250555.1 Sedimentisphaerales bacterium | reverse complement strand
TACTTGCACGTCCATCACCGGTATGGCAGCTTGTACAACTATTCCATTTCTGATAGGAAAGTGAAGCATCGTTGAAAAGCACCTCACCCTTGCGGATAAACGTCGCCGGCTTGACTTTTCCGAGAGGGATCTTTTCCACTGCGGATTGAGCATCTGCTTCGATATCTACTACACCTAAACTGTCAGTAAATATTTCCGCTATATAGACCTTGTTGCCGATAACAGCCAAACCGCGGGAGCCGATACCTTTAAGTTTCAATCTCCGACGAATTCCGGCCAGAAATGTAAGATCATTCGGTATATCTCCGGCTGAATACGAACTATCGAAAAGTTTCTTACCTCCTCCTGAGTGTATTTCAGAAGTAAAGTTTCTGGCCGTCTCTGCCGGTAGCAGCCGCTCGTGGAGTCCCTTGCGGTCAATAACACTTAGCTCATATGAGCCGGCATGAGTTATCAGGATATTTTTGCCGTCGACCGTACAGGCAACACCATATGGATTGGCGGCCCCACTGCCAACGTCATCAACCAGTACGGTGTTGACGAACTTTCGCTCCTGCACATCGATGATGGTCATCGCATTCGTATTAATCCACCTCTTTTCGAGATATGTCACCGGAAACTGATAACGTGCAAGGACGTGTGTAATATAAGCGTTCCTGCCGTCCGGCGAAATCGTAATTCCGCGAACGTTCGTGCTGCCGTCCGGAAGTTCTATATTCTTAATTAGTCTCCTGGCAGCCGTATCTATAACCGATATAACCGAAGCACAATATCCTGAATTGGCGGGCACTGCAGGAAGGTGATTGGCAACAAACAAATATTTGCCGTCCGAAGTAAGAGCCGCCGCAACAGGTTCACGCACTACGTCAATGACGGCAATTTGCTTTTTTGAATTAAGGTCAACCATGCCGATGTTGTTATTGTACTGATTGCAGACATAAAGCATTTTGCCGTCCCGGCCTGCAACAACCACAACCGGCGTATGGCCCGTGATGATACTATCAGTCACACTCCCGTCACGAACATCAACGATCTGCACCTTACCGTCAGGCACCGCAGAAGTAACATAAAGTTTGCTGCCGTCGACAGAAATATCAAGACCCACAGGTTTTTCACCAACGTATATCACTTTAGTAACCTTACCGGTGGCTATATCAAAAACCGCAACCTGATTGGCGGTGGTTTCGGCAATAAAAATTTCTTTACCATCGACACCGGCAACGACAGAAATAGGAGATAGAAAATTATTTGTTTCCGCAAAACTACCACCGTCCATGAAAGCTGCCGCTGTCACCAGCACACACACCAACATCATATATTTTCCATGATATTGCCTCATCTCTCTCTTTCCTTTTTCAAATTTGTCATTCAGCAATATTTCAAAACTTTCCGATATATCATTCTAACAAATTCATACTGAAATTTCATATATTTATGAGCTTTTACGAAAATTTCGCACTAAAGTGACAGGTTTGACCTGTTTAAAGTCCGTACGGATTAAGTCGGAAATGTACTACCTGTTTGAAAATAATCGCAAATTACGAAAAGGGCTGTAAGCAGATGCTCACAGCCCGATTATTTATGTGTAATTTATCTCAAAGCATAGTTAGTCTCTGCCATCAGACCTGCTTTTACAAAACCCAAGGGTAGCGCATCGGCCTCTTCACAAGGCCTTGCGCCTCACGGTCATCCACGAACTGCCATCGCTTCGGGTCCCATTTCAGCGGACGATTCAGACGAGTGACAATCTCTCCAAGGAGGCATATCGTCACCGAACTGCATCCAATCTCGACATCGCAGATGGGACGCTTGCGGCTGCGAACGCAATCCAGAAAGTCCTGTCGATGATCTCTGCTCTCGTAGAGATGCTCATCATTGGGTTTCATCTTGAGACTTAAAAGACTATCCGAAGACGCCCATATACCCCTGCGGCTCACCCCGACCCAGCCCTTGTCTCCAATAAACTGAACATCACCTTCATGCGGACCGAGCTGCTTGATAAGCGGTATCCCATTCGCATATCGGAAAGTAAGACCTTCGGCACTTTCGCCGGTTCCCGGTGTTATCTCAACAGGACCATTGCCATCCATGCCCATACCCCATTGGGCAATATCAAAATGATGGGCACCCCAGTCAGTGATATGACCGGCGGAATACTCACGCCAAGAACGCCATGCAGTGCCGAAGCAGTCATAACTGCCGCTTACTCGCTTCGGGTGATAAGTCGCCTCCGGTGCCGAACCAAGCCACATATCGAAATCAAAACCATCAGGTACTGGCTCACCTCCAAAAGGACAAGGACGGGAGATACCGCGCACCTTTGCATATACCTTTTTAAGCTCACCAATATAACCGTTACGCGCAAGCTCACAGGCATGGCGGAAACGCCGGTCCGAACGTTGCTGGCTGCCTGTCTGGAAAACCCGGCTGTACCTTCGCACGGCTTTAACCATCTCACGAGCTTCGTAGATTGTTCGAGCCAGGGGCTTCTCACTATACATGTCAAGACCTGCTTTAGCAGCAGCAACCGCCGCAAGGGCGTGCCAGTGGTCAGGCAGGGAAATGACCACCGCATCCAGGCCTTTGTGTTGAAGAAATTCACGGAAATCGCTGTATCCCTTGATACCCTTATAAGAAGCAACTCCCTTCTGCTTGGCATACATGTCCTCAATAACCTTAATATTAGGTTCACGCCCTGCCAGTCGATTGCCCGCATAGTTTGTCCCTGAACTGTTGACATCACAAACAGCCACGGCCTGAACATCAGATTTACCTGTAAATGCCTTTGCGTTACCAGAACCCTGGCTGCCTGTACCCCAGTAACCGACAACTATCTTATCAGATGGATTCACTCCACCTGCTCCAAGCGCCGAGGCCGGTACAAAATAAGGAACAGCTACAGTTCCTGCCGTAATAGCAGATTTCTTCAGAAAATCACGTCGAGTTATTGAATTACGTTTCATTCTTAAAAAATCTCCATTATACAATCCAAACAGTTAATACCTCGATTATCTAAAGTCGCTGATTTTGTACAATTGTTTACTTGACTTTATCCAATACCTGTCTCGCGCGACGAGTTACATTTCTATTATTGGTAGCTTTTAATACCTTTCCTATAGCCTCGGCAACCGCCTCAGGATTTTGAAGAACTATCTTCTCACTAATCGCCACCACCGCGAAGCAAGCCTCGTTCCTGACCAGCGGATCGGCCATATAACTCATTGCCATCGACAATGCCTCAACCGACGGCACCGTGCCCAGCACACCAAGAAGAAGCTTCTTTTCTTCGTTGCGCTGAATCAATCCAGTTGCCTCTCTGCACATCTCAAGTTTCTTCACCGTTGAAAGATTCTCATCTCTAATCAGGTTTATATAACCGCGCAAAGTTGCGGTCTTGCGAGATGAAAACGGCGAGTCCTTGGCCAATGCGAGCAAATGTGGCGCTGCATCCGCCGTTTTCCATGAGCAAAGCGCGCTGATAGCCGCTTCACGGACAACTTCATTGGGATTTGTCACTTCTGCTCGTACTGCATCAAGAGAGTCCGCTCCACCAATGACGCCAAGAACATGCAGCAGGGCAACCTTTTGCATGGGTTGTACCCGGCCAAGCAAACCCGTAAGCCTCGTAGTGTATGTTTCAGGATTATCGGATTTTGTACAGATAGCACTCAAAGCCCGCTTAACAGCTTCCACGTCTTGTGAACTCTTAAACTGAATAAGCAGATCCAGCAGAGCCGGTAATTCGGTTAGACTGCCCAACTCGCCAACTTTTCTCAGAGCTGACGAACGGATTTTCTGGTCATTGTCAGCAGCGGCTTTCAGCAATGCTGGAATGCTTGAGGTCATTCGCCGGCGACTTACCAGCTCGAGCGCAGTAAGACGTTGGCTTACCTGCCTGCTGTTGATCATCTCTGTCACAGCCTGATCGGCCTGGTGACCTGGCACCGAAGCTAAGCTTTCCTGGGCAGCCTGTGCAATCTCACTATCACCGTCGTTCAATATTTCCACCAAAACAGGTACGGCTCCAGCATCGCCAATTTCCGACATACATTGTATGGCCGAAATCCGAACTGATTTTGCTCCATTCTTTGCTAAAGTAAACAACGCAGGCAAAGCCTCAGCATCGCCGCGCTTACCCAGTGCCTGGATTACCAGAATTTGATTATCTGCCGGAAGCTGATCTAACGCATCGGTCAATGCCTTGGTTACACCAGTACCTGTCAATTCCTGGGCGGTTTGTACGGCCGCTGAAAACAAAATATAGTCGTCACTGCGTAAGTGTTGTTGCAGCAATCTCAGGCCGTTGCTGCTGACCAGGATAGCCCCTCGCAAAGCCCCGGCACGGACCTGATGCGGCGCATCCTGTTCGCGCAGTAAATCATAGATATCGATGGCCGCATTGCGGTTGCCTTCGCCCGCAAACCTTTCCGCACAACGGAAAAGCCCTTCATACACATCAGGCAAGCCCTCAGGTGGTGCTTGATTTATACTCTCCTTAAGAACCTCCGCGGCCTCCATCGTTCCTATCTTGCCAAGCGCACGCAGAGCTGCACACTTCGCTTCAGGATTCACCTCGCTATTCATGAGTATTCCCATCAAAGGCTGGACCGCTTTGGCATCGCGGCGCACTCCGATACTGCCTATTACACCGGCCAGTGGTCTGCCTTTGACTTTACCAAGCGCATCGCGCAGCGCCTCGTCCACCCCAGGGTCCGGAATCGGCTCAAGACCGTAGCGGGCCATATGCGATAGTTGCTCATCACCCAGTAGCGCCGCTAACGGCGCAATGGCATCTTTAGTCCCAACGATACTCAGCAAACGGCAGGCATCCATCTTTTCCTTGAGTTCTGCATTGGATTTAATGACAGCAACAAGCTTGTCCACCTCCTGCTTAGTTGCAGGTACCACAGTCTGGCCGAAAGTTTCAATCCCCCAGGCAAACAGCAGGGCGATGATAAGCATATATTTTATTTTTGACTTTAACATATCATGGTCTCCTTCCGTATTTATATGATCCACGGTTCACGCATTGCACGGCTGCGCATGCGGTTGGCTTCAGGGTCGTTGATGAATTCTTCTTTAACAGGGTCATATTTCAAGTCGCGTTTCAGCCACATACAGATATTGGCCGCGTGTACCGCTGTCATGGTTCGGTGCATCACTACCGGGTTGGCCACGGTCTGGCGGCGTGATTTAACACAATCTAAGAAATTGCGCACATGACTCATCGGTCGCCCTGTACGGGCTACATAGTCATAAACAATTTTCCTGAAATCATCTAACATAGCGGGAGAAGAAACATCCGGCTTCGAATAACCATCTGCCGCTGCCGCCCATCCACGCGTACCCTCAAAACGGACGCCGCACGAACCTCGCCATAATTTCTTGTCCATATCCCGTTCCAGGACCATCTTTATTCCGTTGGCAAACTTGGTCACCATCCCGTCGCCGCTTTCATTCTTCACATATCCGTATTCGACAGGAGCGGTGTCAGCAGCACCAATCGCCACCTGGCACGATGCGAATGTATGAGCACCCCATTCGCCGATGCAGCTTGTATGGAAATCGTAATGACCCCGCCAGCCGCCGCGTGTGTATTCGGGATTGTAAGGCCGCCATGGACATGGGCCAAGCCACTGGTCCCAGTCCACCTCTTCCTTTGGCGGCAGCGGTTGACCCGGCAGCCAGTCGTGTCTCATTTCAGCCGCATCCCACGGGGCAATATGCGCCCGAACGGTATGTATGTCCCCAAGCATACCGAGTCGAAGCACTTCATTGCAAAAAGTGAAATTCCCTTCGCTCAGCCGCTGTGTACCGGTTTGATAAATCCGGCGATAGCGTTTTGCGGTTTCCACCACCGCCTGGCCTTCGGCTATTGTCATGGCCGATGGCTTTTCGGAATAAACATCCTTACCCGCACGCATCGCCATTATTGAGGCTAATGCATGCCAGCGGTCACCGGTTGTAACCAGCAGGGCGTCAATGTCCGTCCGTTCAGTTAAAAACTCCGGCGTGTTGTGATATATTTTGCAGTCCTTATTACCGTACCGCGTATCCACTATTTCCTTCACTTTCTCAGCACGGCTCCTCTGAGGATCGCACGTCGCGACAAATTGCACATCCGACTCCGGCAGCATCCATCGCAGGTCATGCGAGCCGCGGTTACCAATACCGATACCCCCGAGGACTATACGCTCACTGGCCGGCACTTTTCCGTCTTTGCCAAGGGCCGTCGATTTAATGATCGTCGGCACGGCCATTAGCCCTCCAACAGTTTTCGCGGCGCCTCGAATGAACTGGCGCCTGTTTAATTGTTTTCCTTTTGCTCGCCTCATGGGTTGCCTCCTACTTCAAATAGTTAAAGTAATTTACATGCAAACACATATAAAACTCAGGCTTTCAATCGCCGGGCCGCATTGTCAGCCACGCGAAATTGCCAATTTAGAATTTTATCAGAACCACCACCCAATAACAATACATTTCAATACAATTTCAATAGAAAAACAAGACTGTAGGATGGGCTTCAGCTCATGCGGTAATCTAAAGGAAAAATAGAGAGCTGGCAGCAAATGCTGGCATAAAACCTTAATCATTCGCACACGCTTAAAAGAAAAGTCTGTTTCTACGACCCTAATCCACCCTAATTACGACTGAACGGTTAAAAGATTCGAGGTTTATACGTCCGGACTCGATACTCTTGTCTTGCCAGCGATTCTTCCATGGATCGTAAATTCTCACATGTGCCTTCCGATGCCCATTTAAATAGGAGCTCAGATCAATTTCCAGATCGTTTAGTGTTTCCGGCCGATGTCC
>JAVVFI010000310.1:0-6849 GCA_032250555.1 Sedimentisphaerales bacterium | reverse complement strand
ACCGGCTTATCGCCTTCGTTTTTCTTCTTAAGACGGAAGATCGCACGAAAAACCCGACAGATCAACCGCCAAATGAACTTCCAGAACATTAGAATTACACCCAGGCCCGCCGCAAGAATTGAGGCGAACGGAAGCATTGTTTCCGGTCCAATATAACCCAATAGCATCATTGTAAAATTGTTCATATTAATTCTCCTGATTAAAACTTTTTCCGATTATTATGTTCCAACCGGTAAATTCTACGAAGGAACAGCGGATTAAAATGGGCAGCCCGCCATCTACTGACATTCTCAAGTGACTGACATCAAGTTTACATCTAACCGCAAAACAATCTGATACTGATATATTCGATTCATTAATACAAGTTTCCCTCGATGATATGCCTTGCCTTCGCCGCTGCTTCTGCGCCGCGCGGCGTCTGGATAAGGTTGTTATGCTCCATAGGATCTTCCCGAAGGTTGTACACTTCCTCAGTGCCGTCGCCATTGCGGATGTAGTGAATCTCACCGGTAACCAGCGACTTCATATCTCCCTTGGACACAGGGGCCCACTCGGGATCCCAGGGGGCATAGATTAGCTCAGACAGCATAGATTCACCTGGTTCCGAAAGGTTATGGTCAGTACCGGTCCAATGTCTTGAAAGCGATTGGCCGGGAAAAGCTCCGGCATCATCAAGCCCCAGAATCTCCACCGTTGTTGCAGGTACATCCCGTAAGCTCACTGGTTTGTTGACCACAACACCAACCGGTACAGAAGCAGGATACCTTAGCAGCAGCGGCACATGGATAGATTGAATATGCAGGTCTGTACCATGACCGAAGACACTGTGTTCGCCGAATTCCTCCCCGTGATCCGAAACAAGGATCACAAATGTTCGCTCCATAAGGTCTCGCCGCTTGAGTTCTTCAAACAATCGCTTTAGACCGGAGTCGAGATAAGCAATAGAGGCATCATAGGAATTGTGCAAAGCCTGAGTTTCCTCGGGGGATGTATTGTCACCTGAACAGGGCACGCCGTGATTGTACCTTCCCAGATATGTCCCTAACAGGTCTGTTGGACCGAACATTCCATCAAATTCTTCAGGTGGCAAATAAGGCTGGTGAGCGTCATAATAGTTCAGAAAGGCAAAGAACGGATGGCCACCTGGGATGCGGTCGAACCATCGCAGGAAATCATCTGTAATTCGATCAACCCGCTTTCGCCCGAGCAGGTCGCGATAACCTATTAGTTTCCGTATCCAGTTCTGTTTAAGTGCGAATCGAATTAGGGGTGAACTATTGAAAAACTTACCCACGAAGGTAATTTGATCCTCGAAGCGACCAAAACCCCGTGCTAAACCGGACAACGTAGTACAAACATTAGTGTTGGCCACAAATCCTGCCGTCGCGTATCCATGACTGCTGAGGACTTCTGCAAGCGTGGGATATTTAGGACTAAGCGGAGTTGACCAGTTCGCACCAGTTTCGTACTGGAACCTGCCCGTGAATAGAGTTGCATGCGTAGGCAGTGTATGGGAACAAGGAGCGATGGCCCACTGAAAGACAGTTCCCTGTTCAGCAAGACTCGAAAGGAAAGGTGTAGTCGCCCGTTCATATCCATAAAGACTCATGCTTTGTGCGCGTACCGTGTCCAAAACGATAAGCAGAACATTGGGTGCTGATTCAGGAGGATCTGGCAGACCGGTAATGTTCTCACGTTCATCGAAGTACTGCCGGCTACCTACGATCGCAGTCAAGACCAGTACAAGCAATATCAGACCAATCGTTGTATGTCGTACAAATTTCTCGAAACCAAGCGCACACCGTGCAATTAAACTTTGCAAGGCAATTGCCAAACCAACAGCCAGGATTACTTTCGGAATGAAATGAATGCGTGAAAAAGTACGCCCTGACTCAAGACACAAGATGCTCAGGAAACCGACCGACCCCAACACAACACATGTGACACGTAGTGCCATTGGTCTTGATAGACGCATGACGACAGGTAAAGTGACCAAGCCTACAATCCCGAGAATTGCCACATTGACGGTCGGCGCCATCCACAGAGTGTGACAACGCAGATAAACAGTCGCACCACCAATGAATCCTTTCACATGAAGGAAGGCAATCCCGGCAAGGGCTGAGAGCACACCGAACCATATGACAAAGCACAGCATGTCCATAATCCGAAAACTCGCCTTGATGCTGCAATTAGTGTGCCTGTTCTGTTTCATTATTGTTATCAAGTTATGCACATCAGAGTTTTTATTTGTATTTGCACTGAGGACATGCCACAGCAGCCAATTTCAATAAGTAGGTTCAATAACGGATTATTATAAAAAAATTATCGTAAAAATGTTATGATTCTATACTTCGGTAACAGTTTTGAGAAGTCAGGTAGTACTCCTGCTCTCCGTGGCTTCCGAATGCCCCTACCGGTTCATTGCCCGGCGGCCTGATGCATAGAATCGTATGGTTCCAGCGATAACAGATATGCCACAGCAGCAAAAGTACAGCCAATGGAGCAGTACTGACTTTGTCGCAAACCATAGACCACGACGGGACGCAAAGAAACGATAGAGTTCGATGTTCACCAGTATTACTGCAACTATAACAGCAGCAGTGCCAATCAGCACCAATGGCCACCAAATTGCCAGGACAACCAGGGCACAGGCGGTGAAAACCAGTCCAACACTCAACCGCTGTGAGCCGGTAACGTTGAGAGTCTTGTTGGTCTTATTGCTGCGCAACATTAGATCTATCCATGGTATGCCACGTCGGCATATATCTGTCTTGACCATGTTAGAGAAAGACCAGTGTTTTAGATGTTTGCACTGGATCGTCTGGTCGAGCACAATCCTGCCGCCATCAGCCGCAATCCAGGTTCCCAACTCAATGTCTTCTATAGCCGGATAGCGATAGCGTTGCTCGTCAAATCCGCCATACTTAATAAAAACCTCACGTCTCATCGCCCCGCAACCTGACCAGAATGTCGTAACCTGTCCGGCGGATTTGCAATGAGTATAATGGTGAAACAAGTTACGATACTGCGATAGGAAATCGGGATCTACCGGGGCATCGTCATATGTACCAATTACAGCTGCAAGCTCATGATCTCCAGAGAAGTTCTGTATAATCCTATCAATCGTCTCCGGATGAACACACACGTCCGCATCTATGAAAATGATGAATTCGCTCTCAGTTTGTCGGACACCCAGATTCCTCGCTCGGGCCGGTCCACCGGGTCCATCGATTCGAAGGTACTGATACCCAAAGCGCTCAACCAGCGGCTTGATCGGTTCGGTAGAGCCGTCGTCGACAACCAAAACCTCGAATTGCTTGTATGTCGATTGGGCCAGGGCTGCGAGGCAGCGTTCGATGTCCAATCCTGCGTTGAACACTGGTACAATAACAGTAGCATCAGTCCGTCCGACCGGAGTAAGTCTCATGCCCTGATCAGTTGTTTTTTCTTTTTGTGATTTATTCACGTCTCTTCAATTTATGGCCAATGAAATCTCTGAATTCTCGATACGGGAGGACTCTGTTGGCCTGCGAACCTTGACAACATCACTGGCAAGGAAGCGATCTATTTCGATCGCAGCTACCCGATGTCCCTCAGGATTCCAATGTGGATTACCAGGGATGAATAACTCTTGTTTTATAGCCGCTTTATGGATTGTCTCGGACAGGTCCAGAAAAGGAACTTCGTACTCATGGGTATATTGCAGAAGCCAGGCTCTTCGACGTTTGTCCGCCTTGGTGTCGTGTGTGCCGGGGAGAAAGATAATGGCTAAGTTAAATTCATATATCTTCCCGAGCGTTAGAAAACGGTCAAGTATAGCCCGGTTTAGTTGGAATTCCGCCCCGGTGCGACTCCAATAGGTATGACAGATTCCCTGAAAAAACCGCGAATGATCCCATGGCCGTATTTTCGGATACGGTACGCTCACAAGACGGTTGGATACCAGCTTGTACCGGGGGATTTCATAGCCAATGCCGGGATATCTCGGCCGTACACGCCGGAAGTCGTCAGTATAAATGCATAGCACTACTACGTCAGGATTTAAACGCAAACCAACTTCTTCAAGAGCCCTCAGCATGAGCCCTGGGCTGTAACCGGTCATTCCGAGATTATCAATGCGCCATGTCGGCTGCATCGCCTCAATAGAATTCGTGAATCTTTCAGATTCCTCCACTCCCTCACCAAACACAAATGAGTCACCCAGAACAAGCATGCGCAGTCGATCATCTATTTCAATGAACTCTCGACTGCTCCGAAAACCATCTGAGTTCGATACTACTGATAGTTTGCGGGGATTGTTGCGCGGATAAAAGTAGTACGTGGATATCGATGGATAAAGTCGATAACCGTATGGCTCAAACTGCTGATAAAGCTCAGGTCGTTTACAGACCAAGGGATAGGACGGAGCCCAGCGTCGTCCTGCAAGGCGAAGTGCTATTTCTCCAATTCCAAGCGAAAGCCCGAGTGATGCAAGCAAGATCAGGAGCTTTAGTTTTAACCTCTTATGCAACCCAACCGAGATCTCATTATTTGCAGTTACCACTTCACATGTCTTTCCAGTCACACCAGCAACCAATTTGGTATCAGGATCCATATTACATGTCCTTTAGTCTGTGAATCACTTGCGGGATTTCACAAAGCGGGAAACAGGACGGAGCTTTGAATCGGCAGAGAAAAATACCTTTCGTCCTGATAGTGTCATTGTGTTTTGGTCGTCATTATGTGTGAACGATTCTCCACATCTTTTCTTTTCAAGTAGTGCCCGCACTACTGCCACATAATGCTCTATAAATGATTCTTCACTGAACTCAGCGTCATAAGCGGCGCGGCCCCGTCGACCGAGTTGATCTCGCAGTTCCGTATCGTTCAGCAATTTGTCGATGGCCAAGCGGAGTTCATCATCAGTACTAAACGTAAAACCTCCTCCGTGGTTTTCAATAAACTCCCGCAGGGAGCTGTGGTTTCGTACAATTACCGGTGTTCTGGTTGCAAAAGACTCGGCCACTATTATACCGAATGTCTCGTAGCATAATGATGGAACGATGGTCGCAACAGCATCGCGATACAGATGCTGAAGCTGCCTCACGTCCTTCCGTCCAACGAATCGAATGTTGGGCGCCCCTTCCGCCATCAGCTTGAGTTGCTCTTCATAAGTACCGCTTCCGGCAACAACTAGATCCACATCGGGCAAATCCCTGAAAGTTGGGATGATGGTCTGTAAACCCTTAATCCTCTCAAGCCGCCCTACAAACAGGAAATAAGGCCGCCTGTCACAATCTTCTCCGAATGATGGCGCCGGTTCGGATTCCACATCCGGTTCGGTATGAAACAGCGGAAGCTGAACCATCGTTCCTTGAATACCCCGCTCGCGATGCATCTCCATCGTGAACCGGCTTGGCCCGATGAAGGCATCAATTGATTTGGTTGTACGCCGCATCAAACCCGTGTATCGCCAAAGTTGGGGAGGACGTCTGCCATGAATCGTACAAAGAAAACAGGACGGCTTAGTACAAACCTCCCGGTCAAATTTCCATAACACATGCATCGGGCAGACCAGCCAGTGCTCTATCAACGTACACAACTTCAGGCCTGTTCCATAACTAAACACGCCAGGACCGCCCAGCAGTGAAACATTGTTATAGTGAATAACATCGAAATCACCACGATCAAGCCACTGTCTCAGCGCCGGAGTCTGCAGACCCGGCCGCCCCAATTGCTGTACTGCCAGTAATCCAAGTTTACCCAGAGGAGTGTGAATTGGATGAACTGTCACGTTCTTGTGGTCGTCATAGGAATCGGAGGGCTTTGTGCAGGCGAGCATCTCATATGCCGTCGGACTGTGCAATACAGTAACCTGATGACCAAGTTGCGCAAGACCATTGGCCAGCCTATGGGCGTAAATCCCATCTCCACCGAAGTTATACGGCGGATAGAACGTACTCACCAAACAAAATCGCAATACATGGCTGTCAAGATGTTTTTTCATAATGTCAAAAAGCCGGAAAAACAACCGAATGGAATATGCCGCACACCACCTATTTAATCACACCTTCATTGTTTCAAAGATGTCCATCAACTGCCGTGCTGAGCTTTCCCAGGAGAAATCCAAAGCTCGACGTAAACAGCGCGCCTGCAATTGCCTCTGATAAGCTGAGTCTCCCAAGATTCTCTTCAGGCAGACTGCAAGGGCTGACACATCGTGCGGGTCAAACAACTCTCCAGCCCCATCAAGAACCTCAGGCAGGGAACCGACATTACTGGCGACGACAGCTGCTCCGCAGGCCATCGCCTCGACCGCTGGCAAGCCGAATCCCTCAAGATACGAAGGAAGTACAAATACCTGACATGCCGTATATAAATGCACCAGATCTGCGTCAGGAACGAAACCGGTAAAGTTTATAGCATTATCAAGTCCATAATGCTCGACTAACTTGCAAAGCTCCTCATAACATGTATAGAACGCATCGCCCGCCCAGTCTCCCACGAGAACAAGATGGACATCTTCCATCTGGGTTTCCTTGCGGACTTTGGCAAATGCTTCTATAAGTGTATCGATATTCTTGTGTGGACTGATGCCCCCAACATAGAGGATGTATCGTTTACCCGGTTCCAGACCATAGCGTTTCAGTACTTCGGTGTTAGCCTGTTTGCTGCTGGCTGCCTCGCTTGCCGAGGCGTATCGAGACGCGCCGTGGTGGGAAACGGCGCCAACTCTTCCCGCGCTCTCACCTTCATGTGACAGCTACGCCCGGAAAACCTTTCCTGCCCGGCGTGTCGGCGATACAGTTGACCCGTCAATAACACCCCGGCGCTCTGGCCGGGGCAGAGGAGAGATAATCATGGATCGCC
>JAVVFI010000030.1:0-21782 GCA_032250555.1 Sedimentisphaerales bacterium | reverse complement strand
CACGCTCTTGGGGATCTGTAATGAATTTACAGAATTCGGACGGGTCTAGAGTGCTGGCAATCAGAGGGTGAACAGGACATAGTTCCTGATACAGATGATGTATTTCCTCAGTTTTTGTTGGCAATGGGGCCTGTTTCAACTCCAGTGTCAGGCCATTACTTGTAACCAGCCAAAGGCTTCCAATTGCTTCCAAAGATACGTGCTCAAGAACACGGTAGGTTGACACATAGACTGAGTGTTTGGGCTGTCCGTCTTCGTGTGGCTTGCAAAGCTCAATTGCCCCCTTTAGATCGAAATGCTCGCTTTCAAAATCGTTACTCAGCTCAAAGAAAATCGCCTGTTCATTTGCCCTTTTTTTGGTCCCAACTGCGAGGTATCTGCCAAATTCCTCTGCAGGAAGCATTGACACTACCAGAGATTCTGGAATTAATGATATGTATAGGTGGTATTCCATAGTGCTCTCCTTTTGAACTCAAATTCCTGTCAGGCTATTAAAATTATTTTTTCAATCATTCTTAGTGTTTACAGATAGAGCGTTCATTTCGTCCAATCTGGTATAGGTTAGAGTTCTGCCGTAATTCTGCTGCAGTATCCTTGAGTGGGCTTGATGAGCAAGTACGTATTTACTGTTAATGAGGTAACACATCAAAATCTAAAATGACCCCTTTCTACGGTAAATAGTGGTATAACTGTAAAGACCGGAGCACGTTAAAGACGCCTATGACCTGGGGTAAATTTAGAACGTATTTCCCGTGTCCAGGGTAAATGCCTTTACAGAATTCCAAGAGACATTTATAAATTATAAATATGTGAAAAGTCGGTATCCTGTCAAGGGAAAAATTCTAAAACTTATGGATTTTCTCATAGCCTTTTCAGCAATAAATCCTTGTGAATCCGAAAGTACCTGATTATAATAATGTTCAGCCACGTCGGCATAGATGGACCAAGCGGAAAAGTTTACTAATAATAGGAGAGGCGGGAAAATGAATAACAAGTTTTTTTTGCTTATGATTATCAGTATTGTTGTGTTTGCAGTGCCGGGTTTGGTGTTTGGGTGGGGGGTTGCTACTCACGCTTATATTGCCAAGGAGTTGGGGCATGAGCCGGGTGTTATGAACCTACAGGAGATGTATGGTGCAGTTGTGCCGGATATGTTTAATTTAATGTACGGATATGAACATCAGGGCTTCTTATGGAACAAGACACATTATGAGTTTGTAAAGGTGGTCGATGAGGGAAAGCTTGACGAAAGCAAGGCGTTTGGATACGGATTTGCAAGCCATAATGAGGAATGGGGGGCAGACCATACGGCACATATTAATTCTGTCGGGATCAAATCCGGAGAGGGTTATGTAGTAACAAAAACGAAGATTTTGGCGCCTCAATTAAAGCTGGGTATGAGGTTGTTTTTGAATTCAAAAGGCATTGCTTACACATCTGAATTACTTGAAGAATTGTCTTTGGCGATTGCGGACAGTGCCATAGAAAGTGCGGTCGATTTATTGGTGAGCCAAAATGAAGATACGCAAATTGGGACACGGTTGCTTGCGGCCGCAAAATTGAGGAGCCAATTTGTTCCGATGTTAATGAGCACGGTGTATGCGAAAGATTTTGCAGGTGAAGCCGCAATAATAGCTGAAGAAGCAATTCTATTAATAGTTGAGACTGAGACGCAATTCAAAGAATATATGGAACTTTACGGTGGAATATTAACTCAGCAAAACGCAGTGGATTTGATGGCCGGGCAGGGGGCGCAAATAGCTGAGCAAATGTTGGAAGAGCGATACGGAATTATTGTTGATGTGCCCGCAGAATTAATGAAAACAGGTTTGCTTTCAGCTGTTGATGTGGTTAAATATGATTACTCCGAAGAGTTGGCGGCAACACTTTATTATGTCGCTGTGCAGCTCGGGAGTCATGGAGTGGAGTATCAGTTGTCGGGGGATTGAGATAGAAGAGGAAAAAAGTTGTAAGCCGAGTTTGTCGAAAATGGTTTTTGGGGGGAATATTCCGAATTGTGTGGTTGGATTGTATTTTTTTGTTCCAATCAAGGAAATTTATCAAACGAATATTTGTCTTTTGAGAAAATGTGTGGTAAAATTCCGGGTCTTTGGGAAAAGCCGATGACGAATATGTCGGTTGATTTTGCTATGGATGGTTAAAGCTATGGATGTAAAAAAATGAAACAATGCAGCAAATGTAAAAAACGTAAAGACAAGAGTGAGTTTGGAAAGAATCGTACCCGTGGGGATGGGCTGAGGATTTGGTGCAGGGAATGTGAGTCTGAATATGCGAGAGAACGTTACGAAAAAAAAAGAGGTTCTGTGAAAAAATACAACAACTATAAAGACCTTCATCGTGTTGCCGGAGGTGTTAAGCAGAAGCGGTGCGGCAGATGTAAAAAGTGGAAGGCTGAGAACCAATATTACCGACATAGCAGACATAAAGACGGATTGGCTGTATGGTGCAAGGAATGCGCAAATAAAGCAACCAATAGCTGTCGAAGACGGCGTGCCCTTAAGAGTTGACGAATTGCAGGTTTTCATTCCATAATTTAATTTACAGGTGCTCGTTAAAGAGTGTCTTATAGATGTGCAATTAGTTGCTAATTAAGCACTTAGTTACGCGGCGAGATTATCAGATAAATAACAAATAGCCGGCAAGCCCTTATTTGCATGGAACTGGAATTCTGTTACTACCCCTCCAAAAGCCCATTGATGCATTGCCGAGTGATGCATTCGAGGCTGCTTTCCCTATTCTCCATATATAAAAAGTTCAAAAATAGCGAATATTTTGAAAAAAATCCTGTTACCGACCTTGATTTTAATGCCTTTAATAAGTAGAGAAGAATCTCGAATGTATATGTTTTTACATTAAATATTTAAGGAGAAGTATTATGGCAACGCTAAAATATCCCAAAAACGTTAAAATTGTTGTTGGAACGCTGTTTTTGGCCCTAATACTGACCATTGAGCCGGTTTTAGCTGAGAAGGCATCCAGCAGAAGCAGTAAATCGACCCCGAGCAGTTCCAGAAGCCGACAAACTTCAAGGCCTTCCTCATCCTCAAGAAGCCCACAAACTTCGACCAGCAGATCAAGCTCCTCCAGGGCTTCGATCCCATCGCGATCTGTAAGGACTCCAACCAGGATAACTACGCCAAGCAGGATAACTACGCCAAGGCCTTCAACAAGTCGGAGTAGCATCTCTTCACGAAGCAGTTCTCCACGGAGTATTTCAATACGAAGCAGTTCTCCTCGAAGTACAAGTTCGAGCAGGACTACCAGTAGAGTAAACCTTCGCATGCCAAGCAGGGGAAGTACCAGCAGTCTATCCAGTCGAGTATCAGCCAGCCGGCCTGTTACGATACGATCAGGAGTTACTTCAAACCCCCGCAGTCCATCCAGCAGCTCAGGTAATCGTATAAGTTCCAGCAGGTCATCGCGCATCGGCAGCTCCATCAGCACCAGGATTCCGAGTACTCGCAGCTCACAGCCGCGGACCGGCAGCTCGAGCAGCGGTATAAGCTCCAGCAGGTCTTCACGTATCGGCAGCTCCATCAGTACCAGGACTCCGAGTACTCGCAGCTCACAGCCGCGGACCGGCAGTTCGAGCAGCGGTATAAGCTCCAGCAGGTCATCGAGTATCGGCAGCTCCATTAGCACGAGGACGCCAAGTTCACGAGTTACACGACCACAAGGTGACAGTTCGAGCAGTCGTATAAGCTCCAGCAGGTCTTCCCGCATCGGCAGCTCCATCAGCACGAGGACGCCAAGTACTCGTAGCACACGACCGCAAACCGGCAGTTCGAGCAGCGGTATAAACTCGAGCAGATCCTCTCGCATTGGAAGCTCCATTGGCACAAGGACGCCGAGTTCACGAGTTACACGGCCACAAGCAGACCGTTCGAGCAGTCGTATAAGCTCAAGCAGATCCTCTCGTATCGGCAGCTCTATCGGGGACAGAAAAAGTTCTGTTCCCACTTCTACCGGAAGGCCTGATCGCAGCAGCAGATTGGGAACCGGCAGCGGCAGAATCTCCGGAGACAGGAGCAGCCGTGATTCAAGGGGAGGCGGATTCTCCCGAGGTGGGAGCTCCACCAATGAATCTGAAAGAAGACTTGGAATAAGCCGAGAATATACAAGCACGAGCACAAGGGGCTTTAGCAGGTTGTCGCCCAGTTCAAGGATAAGAAAAGTTGTTCCCGAGAGACGAACAACCGTTATAGATACTGTGGTTTTGCATGATGCTAATCGTGGAGACAGGACTGCTTTGCACAGTTACAGACTGGGAAGTTTTTCACGTGGGTTTGCACATGTAAGATATCACGACCGTCCGAATATAATAAGTCACGATTATCACTATGACCATTCGTATATAGACTGGCGTAACCGGTTATGCCGCAGATCAATCTGGCCAAGATATCGTTACATGCTGTATTACGATTTCGGTCCATGGTTCACGTTCAGATATGTCTATCCCTATTATCACAGGAAATATATCTTCGTCAGCCTGGGAGGTTACTGGCCGCTAAATTACAGTTACAGACGTTATTACTGGTACGGCTACCATCCATACGCATGGTACGGTTATTACCCGATTGCCCGTGAAGTACAGGGCGATACATATAACTACTACACATACAATTACTACACCGATGACAACGCTGCGGTGTCTGTATCGGGGCAGGAGGTAGATGGTATTGTGCCTGTTGACCATAACACTTTTGCCGATGTCCGCGAAAAGTTAGCGCAACAGGGGGCTGAAGAACCGGCTGAAGTGACGATAGCTGACAGGTACTTTGAAGATGCCGTCAAGGCCTTTGAGGTTGACAATTACGATATCGCTATTGAAAAGTTCGGCGAAGCGATGGCACTTGCACCTGACGATATAATAGTGCCGTTTGCCTACTCACAGGCGCTTTTCGCTCGTGAACAATATTCAGATGCGGCAGCGGTTCTTCGCAGTACCCTGGCGAACGTTACGCCTGACAAGGAGGGCGTTTTTTATCCACGCGGATTGTATTCAGATGATGATGTGCTGTTCGAGCAAATTAATCAACTTGCCGAAAGAGCGGAGCTGTACAGCTTCGATGCGGACCTTCAACTTCTTTTGGGTTATCAACTGCTTGGTATCGGCAAGCTTGACGAAGCCGTCGGGCCCCTGCAGTATGCCAGCCTTGATATGGAAAATGCAGTAGCGGCAACAACGCTGCTTAACACCCTGGAAAAAATCAGAACTGAAAACAGTAAGGTTGAAAGTGTTAACCAGTAAATATTTTGGCGCAAAGTAAAGCGATGAAAATCAGATACTTTACAACATCTACAGAGGTTATTTTTTTGGTGGGTATTCTGGTATCTGTCGGTCAGGCCGGCAACTGGGTAGAATTTGCTCTCTGGCCGGCGACCGATGATCAGCAATCGCCTGATATCTGGGGCAATATTGTAGTATGGCAGCAATTTGTTACCGAATATGGAGACTACGATATCTATATTGTCGATATAAACAATCCGGATGAGCTGGAACCTTTTGTTATTGGTGATGCAAATGACCAGATTAATCCGGCTGTTTATGAAGATATCGTAGTCTGGCAGGATTATGTTATAGGGGAGGGCTCTGCAGACTGGGATATTCGGGCGGCGGATATTAACGATTTGAATGTGCCGAAGATTTATGCAGTTTCAGGCATCGTTGATAATAATGAATGCAATCCCGCAATTCATGGTAATACGGTTGTTTGGGAAGATGGCGAGGCCGGTGATTTTAACATCTTCGGCGCAGACATTACCGACCTGGGTAATCCGGCGGAATTTCAAATAGCCGCGTTCGAATATGACCAGCAGTCTCCTGCCATATTCAGGACGACAGTTGTCTGGCAGGACAACGGTTTTGGCGATTGGGATATTTATGCCGCTGATATATGGCAAAGGAACAAGCCGGTGGAAGCTGCCGTTTCGTACATTGAAAAGGATCAGCAAAGCCCGGCTATTTGGGGTAATATAGTCGTCTGGCAGGACAACTTTTTTGGTGACTGGGATATTTATGCTGCCGATATTTCAGACTTCGAGCTGCTCCGGCAGGGCGATCCCAACAACGTTGTTGAGTTTGCAATCGCGTCAAACGAATTTTCTCAGACGAATCCCGATATTGACGGCAACATAATCGTCTGGCAGGACAACCGAAATAACAACTGGGACATATTCGGCTATAACCTTACGACGCGGGAGGAATTTCAAATCACCGAGGATTCTCGCGACCAGACCAATCCGGCCATTAGCGGCAACATCGTGGTTTGGCAGGACAACCGCAATGGAAATTTGGAAATTTATGCGGTGATACTCGATGGGCCCGAGGTTGCCTGGTGTACAGCCTGGATGCCTGGTGATATTAATGGTGACTGTACAACAGATTTTGAAGACTATGCCTTAATGGCCTCACATTGGCTGGAATGTTACCTCGATCCGGCGGATGCCTGCCTGTAATAGACTAACAACGCATTTTGGAATGGATGTAATTGATTTGAAGGAGATGTTAAAATGGAAAAGAAACTGACAACAATTTTAGCAGCAGCGGTTTTTAGTTTTGGTTCGTTGTTCTTCGTCGGCTGTCAGAGCGATGCTCAGTTCGGCTCGGCCGTCGGTGCTTTGGCCGGCGCGAGTATAGGCCAGTTGGCCGGTGGTGACAGCGAGGCGACTTTAATCGGAGCTGCGGTGGGAGGAGCGGCCGGCTATATGTTCGGAAACGAAAGCGATAAAGCAAGGCAGCAGGCCGAACAGGCCTATATGCGTGAAGAAATGAAAACTGTTGCGGTTAATATTACCAACAGTAACGGCTCTATAAGCCAGGTAAGGCTCAAAAGGCATGGAGTCGGTTATGTCGGTACCAGGGGTGAGTATTATCGCCAATTACCGACCGAAGATCAGTTAAGGCCTATATACGGTTTTTAACAGCCGGGAGACGATTCGTGCGTTTGGATTATAATCGATTCAAGTGACCGCTTTGTCCCTGTTATGCTTTTTAATAACTTGATAGTTGATGAACTTTTGAGCTTGATATATAATTATTATTACCAACCGTCAAGTTGGTCTCTGTAAAAAGACAGGGAGAAAGTTTTTATAGCAGAGCAGTTTTGGTGTAACGGGGGATTCGGGAATGAACTTGGAAGTAAGAGACTTTGTATGGATAAGCGGCTGCGAAACGCATTGAAAGGACTCTCGGCCACGGACGCCGAAAGGCGCCGCCGGGCAATGGAGCCTTTTGTGCGGGCTACGTTCGGGATGTTTATTAAATATTTATACCGTTACCTCGGTAATGAGGTAGAGTGTGAGGATGTTTTGGAAGATGTATATGCCGATATTTGGGAAAAGCCCGAGCGCTTGTGTAATATAACAAGTGAGAAACAACTGCTTAAAACCGTATATCTGTATTATATGCGTAATCGCCTGAGGGAAGTTTACAGGATAAGAAACCGGAATTTATATCTATCGCAAAACAGCCTGAAAGACCTTATAGCACCTGAAATTGGTGCTCTTGAGATGGTGTCAAGCTCTGAGCTTCAGGATATTCTCTCTCAGGCGATGGGTAAACTAAAGGCTCGTGAGCGCAGAGCGATAGAGCTTTGGATGGAAGGTGCCTCGAGCAGGGCGATTGCCAATGAGCTCAAGACTACGGTCGGAGCAGTGAAAATGCTTGAATTCAGAACTATTTTGAAACTGAGAAAGATGCTGTGCTATTACAATCGAGAAGATTGATAATGTATTTAGTGCGGGAGGAATAAAGATGTCTGATACGAACAGAGAAATTCATGAGTTGTTGGTTGACTATTCCGATGCTCTTCGTGACGGTTGTATTCCGGCTTTTCTGAAATCACTTACTCGTGAGGAAGCGGAAAGGATAGCTTCTTCCTGGGAGTTTTGGGATGCAACAGAGATATCGCGAATTCTTAATGGTGTCGGATTCGCGGACAAGGCGGTAGCGCCGAATGTGAGCCTGTTTATATCTCGTGTTGACGCTGAGATTGCATCACGTATGAAAAAATCCAAGGCTTCGCCGCACGGCAAACGCCGTACTCGTACCAGGAACGCAGCCAAAAGGGAAAACAGGACTTAGAAGACCAATATGATTTTGGATTGCTACCAATGTTCATCCTGTTATTTTGAGGACAAGAAGAAGTCTTCACGGATAGATCCTTTGACGATATCAGAGCAGCAGCCGAAGAAGATTTTTGAGAACGTACTGGTGGTATTTGTTTGTGTAGAGATGTATGACAATAAAGAGGAGGTGGAACAGGCGGCGCAGGAATTCGGCACGCTGTCTGAGATGATAGGCAAAAGACCGATTGTGCTCTGTCCGAATGTTCATCTTTCGATTGACAAAGCGCCGGAGAAGCAGGCCGTCTGGTTGATTGGTGAGCTTGAGAAAAGGCTGATTGATCAGGATTACGAAGTGCACCGCCTGTCATTTGGCTATCATAAACAATATGGTATGGAATGTGACGGCAATGTGGGCAGCGTTGTCGGCAGAAGGTTCTACGGTTCCGACCAAAAGCAGTTTCTAAGACTCCTGACCCGCCTTGGTGTTTGTCCCCCCCAGTCCCTGCCGAACGATATGCCTGCCTGGGCTAAAATTCTGACAGAACGCCTGCTGAAAGTGTTGGTCAGTCGAAGCGAAACCTATAATGTTGCCAAGAGGATGCTTCAGGAACAGCTTGATTCGACGGGCTATAGTGAGCTTTGGACTTGTATGTTGTTCGAAGGGGAAAGGAAGCCGATAGAGGATTACCTTAGCACTTTGTATGAAATTATTGAAGAATACAGTGATGTAAGAATACACCGGGCAATGAATTTAAGCGTGCCCGATTTTGCCAATGCCGCGAGGTTTCTATTTCGCAAGTATCCTGAGGCGATAGAAGCTGGTAGGGTTCGGATTTACAACAGTCAGGTTTCCGACCTGGAATTTCTTTTGACCCGAAGCTCGGTTCTGCTGGCCTTTCCTAAAAAGCCGAGAAAGACCGGCTCACACGCGGGAGAAATATCGTTCGGGATTTACTGCAAGGATGCAGATTTTGCGAAGAATTTGATTCAATGGTACCGTACTTTTCTTGTAGATGCGAGATTCGGCTGGATTCAGACCGAGTCCGAGCTGAACGCGGTAATTAACGAGCTGGAAGAAGAGAAGTTTCAGAATACGCGTGAATGACAATTAAACTTTACTATCTAAACCAGGCCGAAGGTGCTACGGATTGAGTATTGATTAAAGATTAATGAAAAAAAACGCCGAAGGCGATTCATAAAATAATCAATAATCAATAGAAAATAACCAATTTAAAGGTGCCGGATTAGGACGAAACTGTGCATACGCTCTTCTCTATGGCTGTTGTTGCAGCCTATGTGGTTGTGCTTACATTTGTGGCCTGGCGTGCGCGCGCAGCTCGTGAGTTTAGAGAGTTTTCATTAGCAAGACGGGCACTTCCACTGGCATTGGTATTCGGCAGTCTTGCCGCTACTTATGTCGGGCCCGGCTTTTCAATCGGCTTCGTTGGCAGAGGTTTCAATAGCGGTTTGCTTTTTCTGGGTATTGGGCTGGCATATTCTGCTCAGAATATCCTGGTCGGGCTGCTTGTGGCTCCCAGGCTCAGGGCACTGAAAAACTGCCACACATTGGGCGATGCAATAGGTCAGAAGTACGACAGGGACTGTCATGTTCTGGCGGGAATTATCTCCGTTGGATTATGTGCCGGCTTTGCCGCGGTTATGGCCAAGGCCGGAGGTGACGTATTGCGTGACATCTTCGGACTGCCTCACTGGTCGTCTGTGGTTGTAATTGTCGGTGTTACGGCATTATATACGACATTCGGCGGATTGCGGGCGAGCGTAATAACCGACGCCTTTCAATTTTCCGCTTTCGCAATATTACTGCCTGTTACGTTATTGTTCGTCTTGCTTTTCCATCTTGATGGGGGTGCGGTGACTTTCGCCAAAGAGGCGTCGGTTGCTTCCTCCGATGGGCTTGGGGCGACATCATATATTGAGATTGTCGGCCTTGTGACGGCCTTTTTGCTTGGGGAAACACTAATACCTCCCTACGCGAACCGGGCCCTGGCCTCCCGAACGACCAGTATATCAAGAAATGGTTTTATATTGGCGGGAATCTTTAGTATGTCATGGTTTATGGTTATGATAGCACTTGGTATTTCAGCCAGGAGTATTATCCCCCAGGGCACAGTTGAAGATGACGTTTTATTGAAGCTGGTCAAGTCGGTCATGCCGGCAGAAGGTTATGCGCTTTTGCTGGTCGTTCTTGTTTCGATAGTGATGTCCAGTCTTGATTCACTTCTAAACGCCGGCGCAGTCGCATTTACTCAGGATATTGTCAAGCCTTTTGCCAACGTACCGGACAACACTGCTCTGGTTATTGGTCGCAGCGCCACTATAATCATTGCGATGATTGCCGCCGTAGGCGCGGTAGCAGTTCCGAGTATTATCAGCGGCCTGCTTATCTGTTATAGCATTTGGGCCCCTGCGATTCTGCCAGTGCTTATAATCGGGTTGTGGATAAAGCGTCCGCGTCCGTTGGCAGGAATCTTATCAATGGGTATTGGTACATTTGTTGCGGTTTGTTTTCAGTTTATCTTTCCATCTTTGACAAAAGTACCTCCATTTGTAACTAAAGTGCCTGCTATTATTCCGGCCCTTGTAGCCGCACTATTGGCATACGTTGCGGGTCACTGGATTGCAAAAATTCGCGAGGAGAGTAAATGATGTCGGTAATTATCCTGATTCTCGTTGTGATTGCGGCCATATTCGCTATCGTCAGCGGCCTCTGGGTCGCACGCGCACTTATAGCCGCTATATCCACCAATGGCTCTCTGCCTGATACGCAAAACCACACAGACGAGCAAAATAATCATCAGGATACTAGCAGAATTAAAAATATGGAATGAAAAATTGAGGATTTGTATCCAAAGATAACCTACAGCATTTCATTATTTATATTTTCCGAATTTCTCTGCCATAACTGCAAGTTTTTTTAGTCTTTCTGGCTTGACGTGTGGGGCTACGCTGCATGCCGAAGACAGTATGTAGCCGCTGCCGGGTTTGCCGATTCTGATTTTTACCTTTACGGCCTCTTCGAAGGTTTTATCATCAGCATTAAGCATTTCGTTCACGGCGTCCAGGTTCCCTTTAAAGAAAAATCGATGGCCGTACTTTGATTTTGCGTCTTCCAGATTTACAGTACCGAGTGGCGGGGGATCTAATGTGTCAATTCCATCAACGGCGGTCTGGCTCATAAGGTCCAGGCGGTCACCGATTGCGCCGCAGGTGTGAACATATGATTTAATGCCGAATCTGCGTATCACTTTATAAACTTGATCTTCATAGGGAGCTACAAATTCTTCGTACATTTGACGGCTGATGAAGCCTGCCCCGGCGAAGGCCGAGCTTACAAGGATTGCATCCGGGTGACATCCGGCGTATATTTCAACTTGTGCAAGGACCATTCGTGTAAAGAACTCAAGCGCCTTGTGACAGGTAGCTGGGACGTCGATAAGGGCAAACAGGGCTTGTTCATAGCCAAACAACTCCATAAGGTGGGTAAATGGCGAAAATACTTCTGCGTGTATCGAAATCTCCGGTGCGAGCTGTCGGGCTTTGCGCAGAGTGCATGTGAACCATTCGGGATATGCGCTTGGCTCGCAAAGGTCCGCCTCTGACTCGATGTCCCAGAGTTCAGGCGCGTGCCATGTGTTCCATACATAGCCGGACAATCTGTATGTGGCGGGATTGTCGATGTCAACGGTATCATAGTTCGCCCGCTCAAGAGGCATTTGCTCCTTCTGATATGTCTGCGGATTGTCATCCGGTGGAAAAACGGTTTCCAGTCCCGACTTCCACAGCAGGTGTTCGTTATTGCCGATTTTCTTATATGACTTAATATTGTCTTTCCAGTTGGGCGGCCTGCTGGGTATATTCAACAGGATGCCGTCAAAGTTATATTTTTGCTGTAATTCGACTTGGGCTTTGGCAAATGTTGCACTGTCGAACCAGATTTCCGAAGGATTGTATCGGCAGTGTATGAAGTAATGGCCGAGAGCAAGCTGGCACATTACCGGCACTCGGTCCGGCTTTTTATGGTCCATCGCTGCCGCTATTCGTTGTTTTGAATTCATCCTTTTGCCACGTTCGATATACGAATCAGTTCAGAGAGTTATACCGAAAGAACCTGTTCGGTTCAAACTTTTGTTTCATAAGTCTATTTAGGAACAAAGGCCATTGAAGTCTGTATGGGAAAGCTGCAGGTACAACCCGAGCTGCTTTCAGGAATAAGAACAAGCCCGCCGGCTGGAATAATATTGATCCAGCAGCCTGGTCGTGAGACTTTGTTGAGCTGGCGCGGCCCTCCGTCCGGCCCAAGGTCATACATCCATGGGTTCCCGCCTCTCCAGAACAAACATTGTCCCGATGCCGAGACTCCCCCGCAGCCGTGCCCCTGACGGTTAAATTCCCAGCCTTCGATTTTTTTGCCCGTCTTCAGGTCGTACTTATAAGGCCAGGCATAAACCGATTCGTCAATAATCGTCGGATGACGATTATATTCACCATGACTGCCATCGATAGCGAGATTGGTATTATGGTCTGCCTGCCAGAGGAGTTTGCCGGATCGCGCATCATGACCGTTGTAATAATAGTGGATAGCTCGCCCATCGAGTCTGGAACCGCTTATAAGAAGTATATCTTTTGCATAATTAATATAGACGGGCTCTTTAAAATTACTGACATCGATTTTTTCTTTGAAAAGTACCTCACCAGTCTCGGTATCAAGAGCAACCAGATACTGGTCACTGCCATCGAATAATGTTTTGACGGGCATCCGCCCAAGTGTGTCGGCCAGGGCTTTCGGGCTGTTGGTTTCGATGAAGTATATTCGACCTCCGCCTATGGCAATAGTAGTGTTCAGGATAAGCCCGCTTTTGTATTTCCAAAGCAGCCGCCGTCTTGTCTTGTCCATTGCGAATAGATAATCACTTACTACCACCTTCATATCTCTGTACCAGAGCGAATCGTCCGCCTCATAGCTGGTCTCTGTATAGGAGGCTCCTTTTCTTCGGCCGCTTCCGAAAAGTATCTTATCCGTGTATGCGACGAAGCCCCACTCGCGCGGTTCGGATTTGATCAGTTGAGGTAATTTGTAAGGAATACGGCGCTGACCGGTTTCAACGTTGAAAGCGTGGCATTTGTCTTCTGCGGCCAAATACAGAAACTTTTCGTCCACCGCCATACTGCCGCAATCCAGAAATGCCCCAAGACGTCGTGAATTGGGGACCTCGATTTTCCACTCGATTGTTCCGTTGTAGGCATCTACGGCAAAAACCACATTATCGCCTGGAGCGAATAGTCGCCCGTCTTTAACAAGAGGCGGTATATTGCGGTGGTGACGGTCAATCATATATCTTGGCCCGGGCCTCCCAAACCACTGAATAGCCATGTCACCCTTGACGATTGTATCCTGGCTACAGGTAGTATTACCTGGTTCTGCGTAAATGTGTGTCCATTCTCCTGCGCCTTCAAGCTCTTTACGACTGGCCCATGCCAATACAATTTCACCCATATTGAGTATATTCCAGTCGTTCAGAAATGGCCGCCCCCATGTTTGAAGTTTTTGCCGGTTGAAATTATCAACCGGCAAGACCAGAGCGATAGTTCCGCCATAAGGCCTGAGCACCTTAAACACTTCCTCCGGCGACGAAGGAAGCTCACCTGTTCTCAGTGCCTCATCTGATGTGATAAGGTTAGCGAAGTATTGTGTGTAATGCAGTTTTGCAGAATCTTGTTGATGAACAGCAACTCTGCCATAAAGTCCGGCCTTGTCGAGCGCGGTGCGTGCGGCTGTTACCTGGCCTGAGTCTTTTTCAACACCAATTATCTTAAGGTCGGTCTTTTGGGCAAGTGCATAAGCCAGTCTTCCCTGCCCGTTATCAAGAACGAGGCTGTATCCCTTTGTGATGCCTGTTTGTTCGGTTAAGAGCTTCGCCGCCCGGGCATATAGTTTCGTAAGAGAATCATTCGGATAAGGATTAGTCTGTGTTTGAGTGGCTATCACTGTTGTGCCGGTTTTCATGTCGCTTCTAAAACAGTGTATTTGGCCTTTGTCCGTACTGACATAGAGAGCCCCATGACACAAACTCAAGCCGAATGCGTTGCCTTCAACAGGAGCGGTCCAGATAACGCTGCCGTTTTGAGAATTGTAGGCGGCGATCTTGTTCTCTCCACCCAGGAAAAGGACATCATCCGCCATAATCATCGAGTGCGGGTAATCACAATCAACTGTCCACAGGTAACAGTCCTTCATTTTCTTTGACAACTCGCTGATTTGATTTGTGATAGTACGTAAGTTCTCAATCAATTGCTTTGCTTCGTCTGTATCTTTGTCTGCTTTTTTTAACAGGTCTCTGAGCTTTTTAGAGTGGTCGCTTAATTTATTTCGTTCTCTCGACAATTCGAGATACAGGTTCCGATTAAAGGATGAGAGTTTCTTTTCGCTTAGCGTATATGCAATTGAGCTGTTCACCAACATGCTTAAACCATCGAATGTTGCGATTTTGTACTGCGTATTAACGTCGGCGGCGTTAAGCTCTTTCGAACCCCGGCCGGGTCCGGTGACAAGCACGTCCTGTGCCAACAGCGCGAAGGTTCCCCCGGCGCTGGGTAATTGTCCTAATAACCTGCCGTCTGCCCGGGCAAAAATCGCCGGATTTGTTCGTCCTGTCGGGACATACAACTGCTTGTCCGAAGCTAACATATAACCCTGTGGTGAGACTTCGATTTCCTGCTTCCATTTTACCGAACCGTCTTCGGCATCGAGCGCCAGCAGAAACGCTTGCTGATTGGGAAACAAGCCGGCGGTACTGTACAGATTTCCCTTATCTATTAATATGCCTGTTCGTACCGGCCAGCTTGATATTATTCGTTCATTGCCCGGAATCATGCGCTCATTCTCGGCGGCCTTGTACTTCCATATCAGCGAGCCGTTATCACACGAGAGGCAATAGACATAGCCATCATCAGAACCGACGTACACTTTATTGCCCGATACCGAAGGTGCCAGCCGGACCGGAGCCTCGGTGAAGAATGCCCAGCGTTCCTGACCGGTCTGTGCGTCTAGCGCATAAACTTTATCGTCCGCCGATGAGCCGAAAAATATCATATCACCGGCTCCGACAACATGGAATGCCCGGTCATAAGCTGCTGTGGCCCTTAGGTTATAGTGACGGTGCCAGAAATCCTGCTTTGCCGGAAGCGGCCATGCAGGTTGCGGCTGATGAGCCGATTTGAAAACCCATGATTCGCTCAGGGGCGGTTGAAGCTGCTCGGAAGTAACACCGCTTCTTTGGTTGTCGTGCATAAAGGTGGGCCAGTCTTCAGCTTTGGTGATTCCGGAATAAACGAAAACTGACAGGACGAATAAAGAAATGTATTTATACATCTGACACTCCTCATTTCAAGGCACTTGAGAATGCCGTACAGCTTTGTTTTCCATAGATTAACAAAGCAGAATTGAAAAAGCCAGTTTTTTTGTGTTTATCAAAGGTCATTATGCAACCTGACCTTATTTGTGATGTTATGGATTGACGGCTCCTGGCGATGGAGCAGAGGCCGTCCAGTTATATGGATCGTTACCGTAGTTTTGCCCGGAAACGCGGGACAAAGATAACCAACCGTCATTCGGGGCTGTCGGCCAGTGGTCAACTCCATCGGGAGAATTCTCAGGATGAGATCCATCACTGTAAGTGACTCTGTCAACGCGAATATAATAAAGTGTGCCGGACTCATCTACGTCACCCGGCATAGAAAGCTCCAGCCTCTCGCCGGAATTGTTCAAGCTGCCGCTGTATGGACCAAGAATCTTCTCAACAGGAACTGCGGGATACCGCCATACAAAAGCCTCAGGATCCTTGACTACCAACAAATATCCCCCGGCAGGTATCGTAACAGGAACATCAGCAGGAAAGATAAAATCAATACCATCTGTAAACTTCCACGGCTGGGAAGTCTCATAATTATATAAAGCAACAGGTTCATTGCTGATGTTGTGAAGCTCTACATATTCATACTGGTCATTAGTGTATGAGCCGCCGTCAGGCCAGGATGGATTGTACATAATCTCGTTGATAACTATCGGGCCGATCTTTGGATTGGCATTAGCTGAGCCCGGAGTATTCTCAGACATCGGTACGAAGTTGTAGTTGCCGGTGCTGGGCTTATAGTGTCTGCCAAACGATACGCCGGTCTCTGAACCGCCGAAATCCTCTACCTGTCGATAGCCTGTTAAAATAACTCCTTCGGCGGAGCTTAGATATAACCTTTCACCATTCTCGCTCAGGGAAAATGGCTGATAAGAACCCGGGGCAGCTATGTTCCTGAAATGCTGGTCTTCATAGAAAACAATATATCCATCCGGAGCAATTATTGTTCCTGGATCAATCTGATATTTCATGAGATCAGAGCTGCTGTCACTAAGGAACCAGCCGCCAATATTGATAGCAGTGTCGGTAGTATTATGCAGCTCTATCCAGTCCGCAGCATCAGCATGTGAATGAGCCAGTATCTCGTTAATGACCACAGCACCTGGATCGGGAAGAATACCGCTGTCATCTGCACCTGGTGAACCGCTGAGATAAGCACTCCCGCGCCAGGAGTTCTTCTCGTTCCAGTCGTATGGATCCGTGGTGGCAGGATCTATAACTGTCAAAGAAAAACCGTCACCATCGGTAATTGATCGCCAGCCGTCTTTGTAGTCGAAGTCCAAAATAGTTTGGCCGACAGCATCTTCCAGTCTTATTCGTTCTCCGGCGTTATTTAATTTGCCCGTGTATTGCCCGGCTATGTTAATCCTTTGGCCGTATCTTGTTTCAAAAGCTTCTCGGTCCTGAACTACTACGGTATATTCGTTGGCTGCAAGCTCCATGTTCGGGAAGGTAAAATCAATACCGTTTGTGAATTTAACCAAATTCAGATTAATCGTTTCGCCCCCGACATTCTGAAGCTCAACATACTCGGTGTTCGGATCATATGGATTATACATAATCTCCGTAATGCTAAGGTTGTCAGTTAATTGGCCTATTGCGAATGTTGCTTCAGTCAGGGCGCTCCATGAGCGTCCATTCAAAATTTGTGCTTTTACATGGGCGCTATGTGTCAAATTGATTGGCCCGTCATACAAAAGCACGCCGGTTGTAATGTCACCGTTGTCATTGTCGTCGGGAGTGGAGGTGCTTTTGCCGGCAACCAGCTCGGCGGAGATAAGAAACTCGGAACTTGTATGGGAGAAATTCAGCCCCTGGATGGCTAAAAGATTATTACCCGTCTGCAGCTCGCCGAGGAAATCAGATATGTCGATGTATTCAAAGTTGAAGGCTTCGCTATTTGGACGGTCCTGGTTGGCGCTGGAACTCGCGGCCGGAGTGCCGAGGAAATTGCGTCTGGCAACCTCGACGCCGTTGAGGTATGCGATAAAGCCGTCGTCATAGCGAATGTTCAGCGCCATTGAGTCATAACCGCTCTGACGGTCAGCGAGGGTAAATGGGATACGGATGTAACAGGCGGCATTTTTGTCGTACATCTCTTCTTCGAGGTCAAGTGTGATAAAGTGTGAGTAACTTGAATTTATGTCGTAGCCGACACCGCCCGGGCCTCCAACAGATTCCAGCCATCTGGAATCGTTAAAAACTCCGGGTTCTTTCCAGATGTCGCTCGATGAGCGTGAAGAAACATATACTCGCTTATCGTCATTCTCATAAACAAGAGTAGTGACGTTGGCATTCTGCTGAGGCACGCCCTGGAATCGCGGGTCGGAGCCGTCAAGAGTATAATAAAGTGTATTAAATCTGCCCGAACTGCTTATTGTCAGAGTGTCGGAGGTTGAAATATAGCCGCCGTGCTGGTCAAGGTCGTTTATTTGGAATGTTGGGCCGGCAACAGTAAACAGGCCTTCCTTAATGCAGGCGGCCAAAAAGATATCAAGCCGGTTCGGCACCCATGTATCGATAACATACGTATTCATATTGGGGATGACACCCGACATCTGGTCCTGAAGCTCTAAGAAGCGGTTGGTAATATTTTCTGCCGATAGTGCACCGTTGTTATAGAAATGTTTGTTTATTCGGTCGGCGAAGATTTGTTTGAAGTTGTTGTTGACCTTGAGGGCGCGATACAAATATCCGTTGGCGTTTCCCTGAGAATTGAGACTATCAAAAAAAACCGTATTGAGCCTGTCGGGATACATTCCGCCTTCTATGTCCCAGATGAAAAATCTCCACTTTCCCTCCTCGGAGCGTTCGCTTGCGGCCGACCAGTTGTTTTGCGGCCAGTCCCAGTTGCCGGACCAGAGTTGGAGGATGAGGTAATCGACGAATGCGGGGATATCAAGTCGCTCGCTGATGTATTGATAATGTATATCGTTGGCGAGGTTGTTGTTGCGGGCATAATCGATCATCGCGTTAAATGACACGGCATCGCCGTCACGGACTCCGTTCATTGTCATGATGTCCCAGTCTTTGTCGCTTTTGTACCATTGCTGGCAGAATTCGCTTTTAATATGTTCACAGGGATTGAAAAATCCTTTGTACTGGCCATTTATAAATAGATTTGCCATAGTACCGACACTGGCGACATTACCCATATCCTTGTGCAGGCGTCTTTGCAGCTCGTCCTTGATGAAAGGATTGGTCCTGTCGTTATGGCCTCCCCGGAGAACGATACTCTTGAATTCCTGGACTTCAAAAGGAAACAGCGGATAATTAAGCCGGCTGTCGCCGTATCTGTTGCGGAAGTAAAGCCTGAGACTGTATTTGGAGTTGCCGCTCCACACTCCATCGCTGCGGGTATAGCGCGGGCGCATATAGTTGCTTCCGTGCACGCGCAGGCCGCAGTCTATCTGGAGGTCTGGGGTAGTCTGCTGCGGAGTGCGGCCTCGACCTCGGCTTTCCGGTTTCATCCACTCAAAAGATACGGGACGTTCGTATGCCATTCCCCGGTGCATCGGATTGTTGTAACTACCCGGTGTGGTGGCGGACCATTGACCGTTGTTGACATAGGCTCCGCCCACTATGGCCATTACGCCGTCCGGTTCGTAAAAGGTTTTTCTATCATCGCCAACGAGGGAGATCACCGGCAGTGACCTGTGAGCATCGCTGGCGTTCATTATATATGTATGTGTTTTAATATCTGAAGGTTTATAGCTTGGCTTGATTGCTTTGGCCCGTAGGCAAGTGGTTTTATTGATGATAATAGGAACGCTGTAGATCATACCCCCCGGGGACCGGCTGCGGCCGCTTGTATCGAAATTGTATGGCTCACTGCCGTCGATGGTATAATATATTACGGCGCCTTTGGTTTCAGCGGCGATTGTAACAGAGAATGGAGCAGTGTAAAAACCGCGTTTGTGGCTGAACTTCGGCGTGGAGACATCGCCTAAATATACACTGCTGTTTTCCGCCGCCGGTGTTGGTTCCGAAAGAAATCGAAAATGTTCACCTGCATTGGGATAGCGGCCGAATGAGATATCGCCGGCCTGCTCGGGAAAGGAAACAATGTCGATAAGAGTGCTTCCGTCGGAACCGAACAGGGCGATTTCCTCGCCGTCGGCGCTTAGTTTGAAGTTGGCATGCAGGCCGGTGCTCGTGGTCTCGCCATCGGCCCATATTACAAGATAGCCCCCCGGTACAATGGCTGTTTCCCCCCGGGTATCACTGTGGATCCTCCACTTTGTTGGGGTGTCTATATCGTCTGTCAGATACATACCCTCGAGATCAACAGTGTAGTTCCCGGAGTTATAGATTTCGACCCAGTCATCATAGTCCCCCTGTGGGTCAGCGAAAGATTTACTGTTGGAGGCCATAAACTCGTTGATTACAAGAGGATGCCCCCCCTGGTGCCAATTTTGTGTAAGCAGGCCGAAATCGGACATATCTACACCGTTGACGCCATCGAAATCCGCATAATTTGGCTCTGAGTCAGGATCGGAGGGCTCAAGCCACTGCTCAGCGAAGATTTGAATGTCGAGCATATCGACGTAGCAGTCGCCATTCAAATCGCCGGATGGGCAGACTGCAGATGCCGAACCGATAAGAAAAAAAGCCAATATCAGGGTGATTAATGAGATTTTCTCTGATTTGTACACTTAAAACAACCATCCTCATAAATATTTGAATAATTACCTGTATATAGTACTAAAAACAGCCCGGTGTTTCCACTAAATTATTATTTCGGCGGTTTTAAGCTGTGAGTTCCCAGCGAGGCATATAAAATCATGTTCTCGTGCAAATTTTAAGCAAAGTGGCTTTGAAATTAGAATCTCTTGTTATTTTAAGGGATATATCGTATGATTATCATTAGTGTATGAAGATAGTTATGTTTGTTAACCGTGCAAATAGGAAAAGTCAGTTCTATATACAACGATTTAGCTCTTGCAGAACTAAGTAAAAACAGACTGATCTATCGAAGATCAGTACTTAATATCCTTAACTTATACTATATGAGGAGAGAGTTATGAAAAGGCTTAGTTTTTGGTTCTTGATTGTGACGTTGACGCTGCAGGTACAGGCTGCTGTTCCCGAACCGACAGGTGTGTGGGAATTCAATGCGCCTAATCCAATTAGTGCTGCGGTCGGAGCCCCCCTGGAACTAATCGGCTCAGCTCTGAATGTCACGGGCGTCAGTGACGAAGATGGTGCCATGGCTATTGGCGAAGGCAGTTACTTCATATGCACGCATGGTATCGCCCCCAATGGCGGCGGAGCCAAAGTTAACGAATGGACCCTGCTCATTGATTTCAGCTTCCCGCCCAGCAGTCTGTCCGATCCTCCCAACGGTTACAACGATCTCTTTCAGACCGACCCGACCAACGCCAGTGATGCCGACTGGACCATTAATTCGTCCGGCGCGATCGGAATCGGTGCCGTTGGTTATTCCGGCGCTTCTGGTTTTACCACCAAAGCAGACACATGGTATCGCATGGTCGTAGTGGTCGATAACGGCGTCCGACATGATATTTATGTCGATGGTGTTGAAATATTCAAGGGAAACCAGCAGGGAATCGACGGTCGTTTCAGTCTTGACGATACGCTTCTGCTGTTTGCCGCCGGCAATAACCAGGACGGCGATGACGCTCCTATCAATGTATCGACCGTCGCCATCTGGGATGTCCCCCTCACTTCCGATGAAATATTAATCCTGGGTAATGCCGGGCAAAGTAGTTTCGGTAATAATCCTCAGGCCGCAGGCCCCGTTCCTGCCGACGGTGCCTTACATGACGATACATGGCTGAACATCACCTGGCGGGCGGGTGATTATGCCGTCTCGCACGATGTTTATTTGGGTGACAATTTTGACGATGTTGACGCCGGTGCTGAAAGTACATTTCGGGGCAATCAGACCGACGCGTTTTTAGTTGCGGGCTTCCCCGGATTCGCTTATCCGGATGGTCTCGTTCCGGGAACAACTTACTACTGGCGAATCGATGAAGTCAATGACGCTGAGCCGAATAGTCCCTGGAAAGGTGATGTATGGAGCTTTATGATTCCCCCCAAGAAAGCATATATTCCAGACCCGGCAGATGGCGCAGAGTCTGTAGGTGTAGATGACAGCCTTAAATGGACACCGGGCTTTGGTGCGAAATTGCATCACGTGTACTTCGGTGAAACTTTTGATGAAGTGGACAATGCCGCCGGAGCACTCCCCCAGGGATCTGCGACATATTCTCCCGGCACACTTAAAATGGCAAATAC
>JAVVFI010000309.1:0-6857 GCA_032250555.1 Sedimentisphaerales bacterium | reverse complement strand
TGTCCATTTCCTTTCTTAGATCTACATACTAAATCATTTTCAGGAAATGTCCAATTCCGACTGAAGCATTACAAAACCACCGCAGATTACGGTCAAAAACTTCTTGATGCTATGCGTGATATGTTCAGCGTTTTTCACAATGCCGAAGAGTTTGCAGCAAGCAGTTTTGCAAAAGTGATGGAAGAAAGTCGAAAAGCGTTTCTTGATATTGCGTTGGTCGATGTTCCTGAAAGTCGTCAAGCTCAGAATCTGGCAAATCGTTTTCGTAAACACGGCAATGCTTATTTCCAATTTATCACAACACCGGGCATTGGACCAACCAATAATCTCGCTGAGCAGGCGATACGCTTTGTTGTTATAGACCGCTATATTACACAAGGCACTCGTAGCGAAAACGGCAGGCTTTGGAGCGAACGCATCTGGACCGTACTGGCGACCTGCGCCAGCCAAGGTCGAAATGCGTTCGATTTTATATATCAATCTATCCAAGCTCATTTCTCCGATCAACCATTACCATCGTTATTAAGCCCGTAATCCACATTCATACCCTGTGAACGGTCACAAATTTTGGATGGATCCAAAATGGGTTGGGCTTGAGTTTCTCCTCTTCCTCCTTCCTCTACCCCAGCCCAGTTTGCATTAATAATCTCCCATCATTTATCAGATACACCTCGCATTGAATTTAGCTGTTGTAGAGCGGTTAAACGCCTCCCAGGGAAGTCTTACAGAAAATCCTGAGAAAAAAACCTGGACTTGTTGTGCAGTATTTCAAAAAATAATGTAACATTTTAAAGCGCCAAACGTCTATTTATAGTAGAGAAGTATCGGTCCGTCTTTATGTGTATATAACCACACTCCTTAAAAAGGGCGGTGACTTTTTCTTATATCTACTTCTTTATCTTTTTTAAAATTACTTTATAATAAGTCATAGGCAAAATAGGAACAACTATGGTTTTCAGGGCAATAGCATCTTCCAGGTCATACCTGACGGAATGGGGGAGCAATAACATTAAATGCAATCGAGGCAGAAAATATGATTAAAGTAAAGAACATAAAAAGGCCGGCTGATAAAATAGCTGGCAATTCGGGATTAGCAAGACGATCTCTTATCATACTTATTTCCGCTACTGCAGTTATTGCTGTAGGTGCGTTCGGTTTTTTACGGCCAAAGGCTGGCGGCTCTGATAATTCGAAAACGGGAACCGGGCTCTTTACGGTAGAACGCGGTGGTTTGACTATCAGCGTTACTGAAAGCGGGGACATCAAGGCGGTTGACTCGGTAGATATTAAGTCCAAGGTGGAAGGGCATGCGACTATAGTCAGCATTGTGCCTGAAGGTACTAATATAACCCCCGAAGATGTAAATGACGGCAAAGTGCTTGTGAAGCTGGATTCTTCGAAGTTGGAGGAACAATTGTCACAAAAATCAATTGAGCTTGCCACCGCCGAGGCAAGCTTATCCGATGCCAACGAGTCGTTTCTTATTCAGAAAAAACAAAATGAAAGTGATATTACCGCAGCACAGTTGAAGGTGGAATTTGCTCTGATGGACTTTCATAAGTATCTGGGAGAGGACATTGCAAAGGAAGTAGTCGATAAAATCGTCAGAGATCCCAATGTCACTCCTGATCTGACATCGCTGATTGACGAGCCCAACAGTTTAGGCGGCGAGGCCTCGAAGCGTATCGATACGTTAAACGATGCTATTCTTCTTGCTCAGGGAGGTTTGGAAAAAGCTGTTGATATATTAAAAGGGACCCAAAAGCTTTATGATGCGAATTACGCGTCAGAGCTTGATTTGAAAAGTGCCAAGCTGGACGTTGACAGGTACACAATACAGGAGAAAGCGGCTTTGAAAGATTTACAATTGTTCAGGCTTTATGATTTCCCCAAGCAAGCCCGGACATTTCTGAGTGACTATTATGAGGCTAAGCTGGAATTAGAGCGAACAGAGGCACGGGCCCGGGCGCAACTGGCCCAGGCAAGGGCGAAGCTTACGAGCGCTAAAGCCAGGTTCGAAATGCAAACGGAGCGACTGGAAAAACTTAACGAACAGATTGAAGCCTGTGTGATTAAGGCCCCCGCCGTGGGCCAGGTGGTTTACTGGTCGAGCACGCAGCAGTGGAGCAGGGTAAAAATTGAACAGGGAGCGGATGTACCCGAAGGCTATAAGATTATTACGATACCTGATGCGTCCAAAATGAAAGTAGAGATCAAGGTTCACGAAAACTGGATTGATAGAATTCAAGTGGGTCAAAAGGCCAAGATAAGCATTGCGGCATTTTCAGATGAGACTTTTACCGGCGAGGTGCTGAAAAAAGCACCGTTAGCTGAACCGCAGCGATTCCTGAATCCGGACCTTAAAGTTTACCCGACGGATGTGAGTATTGACGGAACGCACGGTTCTATCAAGACCGGTATGTCGGGGAAAGTTGAAATTCTTATCGATGAGCTGAATGACGTTCTGTATGTCCCTATACAATCGGTCGTCACGGTTGAAGAAAAAGAACTGTGCTATGTTAAGGTAGGCGGCCGTGAGGAGAAACGTGAGGTTGTAACTGGATTGTTTAACGATGATTTTGTCGAAATAAAAAGTGGTTTGACCCAGGGAGAGAAAGTGCTGCTTAATCCTCCGAGATGGACGGCATCGGAAACAAAAAAGGATGCAAAAGAAGAAACTAAAAAGGAAACCAATTTGGATGGAGAAGAAAAACCATAAACGTTGATTATGTTGAGATTTGTTAGAATTAAAAGAACGGCTAAGTTAGGCTTCAAGAGCTTATGGATGCATAGGCTCCGATCTGTCCTGACTATGCTGGGTATAATTTTTGGCGTTTGCTCTGTGATTGCTATGCTCGCTATAGGCGAAGGGGCCAGCCAGGAGGCACAGGCGATGATAGCGCGGCTTGGCAGCACAAATTTGATTGTTGAAACCGTCGAGCCGCCCAATGAGCAAGCCGACTCCGGCCAGGGAGATGAAATGCTTATCTACGGCTTGACCTATAAGGATGCCGAGTCGATTCGAAATACCCTCCACGATGTCGAGGTCGTTGTTCCAATTCGCGAGATAGACCAGGAAGCACGATATCTTCGTCGCAAGATGGCGATAAAAATTGTAGGTTCTATTCCCTGGTTTACTGAGATTTCACCTGTCCACATACTTCGTGGACGGTTCTTGAGCAGCATTGACCTGCATCAGCAGCGAAGTGTATGCGTGGTCGATGAGCAGCTCGTGAGAAGTCTGTTCGGATTTAAGGACCCAATTGGTAAAGATATACAGATACAGGGCAATTGTTACCGCGTTGTAGGGGTGGCCGGGGCGCCGCCGCTTGGAGATAAGCGGAATGGTTTTGGCAATGATATATCGGCGGCAACGGATTCCGACAGCGGGGCTGCGGGTACCGTATATTTGCCTTTGTCAACCGCCAAGTCCCGATTCACCGAGTTGACCGCCACCTTTAGCGGAGGCAACCAGACTATAGAAAAAGTACAGCTCCAAAAGATCACCGTGCAGGTTAAATCAACCGACCAGGTCTTACCGATGCATGATATTTTGGATACTTTGCTGGCACGTATTCACGAAGATAAGAAGGATTACCGTATAGTTGTGCCGCTGGAGCTGTTGCGACAGGCAAAACAAACCCAGCGTATTTTCAGCATTGTACTCGGCTCAATCGCGGCGATTTCACTTCTGGTTGGGGGTATCGGAATCATGAACATAATGCTCGCCACCGTGAGTGAACGAACTCGTGAGATTGGTATCCGTCGTGCACTCGGCGCAAAGAAGCGTGACATTGTCATTCAATTCCTCTCTGAAACTTTAATCTTAACATTATCCGGAGGCATTATGGGGATTGCCTTGGGTACTCTTCTGCCATTGTTGGTAACTCATTTTGGTAAAATGCCTACAGTCATTACGGGTAGTTCTATGGTGTTGGCATTTGGAATCAGTGGATTGATAGGTGTAATCTTTGGCTTATATCCTGCCTATCGTGCCGCAAATATGGACCCGATTGAATCGCTGCGGCATGAATAAACCTTTATAGGGTGAATTACTCGGCCTTTCGGTTATGACTGATATCGCGCTCTGGGATAACCTAAGGTGTTAACCTGGACCACTTCTGCTGATTCTTCTTACGGAAAACAGTCCCTTTCAGAATCCCGTCCTGCAAATAGTAACGTTGAGCTTTTGGTTCATTATAAACAAAAACCTCGAATTCTCCTTCCTGGTCCATCAGGTCCGGCGTACCAAGGCTTGCCGTCAATTCTTCCTTCGTCATTCCTTTTTTGGCCAGTCCATTCAAAATCGCAAAGCGAACTTCTTTGGATACCTCAGGATTTGACTCCAGGTATGAATTTTGACGACTTGCTGCCGCCTGACCTTCGCTCGTGAAATCGAAGTGGATGGTTTTGGGAACTAATTCATCAGAAGCCCCTGTAGCAAGATCCACAGCCCCGCTTGTAGCACCCCAGATTAAAGTGTAGGTCCAAAAAGCACCTTGCAGTTTATGTTTAAGTTCCCTTTGTTGAGGCTCACAATCTGAATACTCAGCAGACAAAGTGTAGTCCTTATTGCGGACCAACTTAAAACTTCCGGGTGTAGTAACAGTCGCCCCCGTACTGCACCTGACTTCGATGCCCGATGGCTCCGACGTGACAGGAATATCCTGGTATGACCCGATCATAATCGTAGCACAACCGGTTTGGAACACGAAACCACAAAGCAGGAAGGTTATAATTGGCATTTTCAATTTGCTCCAGGCCCCTTGTGACGGTGCTTCCCGAGACGCTTCGGATGTTGTCTTTTGGTGATTTTCCGGAATTTTAAGTTTTTCTTCGTAAGCCATAATATACACCTTATCAACACCCTCCATCGGCATATTCAGACAGCGACTTAATGTAAGGAAATGACCGCTTCTTAAAGACCGATTGCTGAAAAAAAATGTCCTATAAAACGGATTTGTCTATATACGTCCTGCTTGAATCCGTATGAGAGGCGTTGTATTGCTCTGCAATAGTAAAACTCAAACCGAAGGTTATCTGAGGATCGATGGATTTTATGGCAGAACAAAAAGGAAAGAGCGGGCTGAGGGAGGAACAGATCTGTGGCAACTCAGCCCGCAATAGGTGCTTGTTCAATAGCTGACCGATAAAAAAAAGCCCCTGCTGTATAGTGGCTTGAGATGAGAGCAGGAGCTTTAACAAAGTTATATACGGCTGTGAACGTCCATGTTCTCAGCACTCATCGCAGATAACTGCATAATAAACTATTACTCAAATAAAACAAAATAGCATAATCCTTGAAATAGGCCTCGAAAAGCCTCTATCTAATTGACAAAAAATAATAACAGAAATATGTTGACGCAGGTCGTTCCATATCAGGGAGAGGAAAAAGCGAGATATCCGCAGGGGCATGAAAGGCTAAACAGTTTCTTATTTCAGTAGTCCTTAAAAGTTCTCATCCACCCGGGCCAGTCCGATGATTGAACACTGCCCGCTATGGTCCAGGGGCCCTGAGTATCAAAATTGCGATGCCAGTTTAGCGTCCAAAGTTCCTTCAGGCCGACCTTCCTCACATTGAGATCAAGAAAAACGGCATTGATAACGCCGCTGTGTCTGTTGATGCATACTAAATGCATTTCGTTTTGGACAATCCCGTCAATCTCAGGCGGAACGTCAGTGTAATTACAGTAGGTGTCCCAGACCACACAATCCATAAACAGCGGAATGCTGCTTGCCTGTTTTTGCTCACGATTTCTCCAGAAGTTATCGTCGGGTCGGTCGCCAAGCCATTCATTCATACCATAACTGCCGTAGTCTTCACCGGGTTTGCCCTCGAAATTTGTCCAGCCGCCACCTTCCGTTGTCCATCGCCAGGCTCCGAAAGGAACCTTACCTCCATCGGAATAAGGTTTCTTTGCTGAAGGGCACAACGTCAATGCTCCGCGTTCCCTGTAAAGCGGCCTTAATTTATCAGGCCAGTCTCCCGATGCTCCGGCTCCGCTCGGAAAAATTCCCCCGGAATCCTCGAGATACATATGCCAGCAGTATGACCATTGTTTGATATTGGACATGCAGGCAACGGTCTGTGCCTGTTTCTTTACTCGCTGCATCGCAGGCATCAGAATTGCCATTAGTAACGCGATGATGGCGATCACCACTAAAAGCTCGATTAGAGTAAAGCCGTTTCGCCTGGAATTGCTTCTAAACATAACGTTTGCCTTTCTCTTCCAAGATAATGGGTTTGGCTGGTATGTTTATCTACTGTAATTATAACACTCCCCATGCAATAAAACAACCTTTTCGCGTTTTTTTTCAGAAAACCACCCTGCCCAAAGTCCATACTCATACTATATCATATTCGTTCCCTGACGATTGTCATCAGAAGCACCGTTAGGCCTCTGCCCCATGGAATTGTTAAACCGCTAATAGTCTTTTCGGTTAGCTAAGTCGTCAATAACCTCTGATAAATCTGCATCCACTGAGATTGTCTGTTCTTGTGAAGGTTCTGTTTCAAGTATTACCTCCCCGCTTGGAGACACAACATGGGACGACAATTTCTGACCAGACGCCCCGTTGTTCACACTGCAAACAAAATTGGCATTTTCCACTGCCCGTGCGATTGAAATGCTGCGCCAAATCCGGTCATGCTCGTTGAGGGCGTTATTGATATGAAAAACAATCTGAGCACCCTGCTTCTGTAAAGATCGCCATGCCTCGGGAAAGATAAGTTCTCGGCACATCTGGACACCGAATGTCACGCCATCCAGCCTGTAAACAGGAATTTCCCGGCCAGGCTTAAAATGACTGCGGTCAAGGGCCGATAGCTCGATCTTGTGATAGAGCTGTCGCTGCCC